>NZ_FMYP01000062.1 GCF_900096565.1 Williamwhitmania taraxaci | reverse complement strand
GACTGAAGACTGAAGACTGAAGACTGAAGACTGAAGACTGAAGACTGAAGACTGAAGACTGAAGACTGAAGACTGAAGACTGAAGACTGTAGACTAATCTTAAGCAATTGTCACCTTACATTAATACAAACTGGTAGCAAGAATAGAAATTGCTGGAAAAACACGTTAATAACGCTGCAATAATCAGCTTACCTGAGGCGAAAACACCACTGCCAAGAGTATTAATAAAAGGATCGCAACTAAATGCAAGCCCAAAACGTTACATTTGCATAAATAACAAGGCCATGAAACCTAGAGAAAAGCGGGCCTACATACTCCGCCATTTGGACAACGTTGACGAAAGTGTTGTCAACGATATCTACCAAAAGTTGTATGCTGCCGTCGAAAGCAATGAGTCGGCTGTTGGATTTAGCATGAATGGCGAACCTATCGGCAAAGCAAAACTTCTTACAGATTTAAAAGAGGCTGAAGCACAAATAGAGCGCGGGGAATACGTTACACTGGAGGAGTTGACAAACGAGGCTGAAACGTGGTAGCCAAAAAGGCCAAGGTGATTATCTCCAACTTGGCAAGAGCATCCCTTCGCAGCCATATTGAATATCTAAAAAAGGAGGTCTCCGAAGAAACTGCAGAATATGTTAAGCAGGGAATATTAGCAAAGTGTGCCGCGTTACCGGATTTCTCTGGATATTCAAAAGAACGATACCTCGAAAACGAATCAACAGATTACCGTTCGGTAACGCAGTGGGATTATAACATTATCTATACCGTTGTGCAAGGTGAGGTTCGGATATTAAACATAATCCACACCAGCCTCCATCCCGACAAAAGGAAAGAGATATAGCAACGCTCACGCGGAATCACAAAAAGTGTCGCGCTACCCCATCTTTCCCTTAATAAAGTCCATGTCGCGCTGTAAAATATCGAGGGCGTGTAGCAACTCCTCGCGCTCCACCTTGCCGCTGGGCAACTCAGAACTGATATAGTTCACAAAGCGCCACATCTCCTTAACATCGGCGGCGTTCACCTCGTAGGGATGGTAGTGGGTATTGAGCGAAACAAGGCGAAAGGTGCCGCTCTCCTCTAGGCGATTCTCCACCACCTTAAAGGCCACACCGTCGTTGAGCGTAAGCACCAGAAAGGCCTCCCCGCTGCGAATGGTGGTCCAATCCTGCACAAACTCCCCGGTAACAAACGCACCATCGGGCACAGGCAGCATAGAGTCACCACTAATTTGGAAGGTGCGATACTTCTTCGCCTTGCTCAGGAACGGCAACCGAAACACCGGCAGCTGGCTGATATACTCCGGATCGGCAAAGCCGGTCATGTAGCCCGCTTTAGCCTTTTCGGGCACCAGTTCAATGTTCTCCTCGTTGTCGTTGCCCACGGTAGCCGTAAGCACCCGCAGGTTGCTCCCCTTTAAATATACGTCGAAGCCACGCTCTAGCTGCCGCAGCTGGCTCTCGGGCAACTTCTCCAAATCCACCTTCACCAGCGTGTCGATGGAGACGTTGAAGTAGTTCGAGGAGGAGATGAGCACATCAATGGTGGGCTGCGATACACGGTTCTCGTAGTTGTTGAGCGTAGGCCGCTTGAGCCCCAGTATGGTGGCCAAATCCTCCTGCGTTTTCCCCCGCCGTTTCCTCAACAATTTTAAGTTATTGCTAAAAAACATCTTGCTTTCTGCTTTCGGTTAGATTATATTGTAATCTGATATATGATTATATTCTAAGCAAAGGTAAAACAATTTGATGATTTGAAGATGATATAATTTGGCAATAAAAAAACAACCACAGATTACGCTACAAATTCGGTGATTCGGCAATGAAATAATAGCCCTAAAGGGGCGACATATAGAAAGGTGAGAAGTGAAAAGTGAAAGGTGAAAAGATGGCTTCTGCAAATAGAATTGATACTACGGCTTAAGTGAATTGGAGAAAATGGATCAATGAAATAATAGCCCTGAAAGGGCGACATATAACAACCGAGGTCGTAAGGCCTCGGAATAAAAATGAGAAAATGAAAACAATACCCCAGCGGGGTTTAATATAAATAGCCGGGGGTTTTAACCCCCGGTAGATAAGGCGAAGCTATTGGCGGCGCAGACAAATGGTTTAAGATGCATAGAACCATTTACGCCGCCTGAACGAAAAAAACAACCATAGATTACGCAGATTAACACGGAGGCACGAAGAACACAGAAAAACACAGAAGATAACAATTCGATGATTCGGCAATAAAATCAATAGCCCTGAAAGGGCGACATATAATTGCCGAGGTCGTAAGGCCTCGGAATAAAAATGAGAAAATGAAATCAATAGCCCTAAAGGGGCGACATATAATAACCGAGGTCGTAAGGCCTCGGAATAAAAATGGGAAAATGAAATCAATAGCCCTGAAAGGGCGACATATAACAACCGAGGTCGTAAGGCCTCGGAATAAAAAAACACCAAAAAACCATGGAAACCGATCGCCACATAGCCCACATGGATCTCGACACCTTCTTTGTATCGGTGGAGCGGTTGGAGCGCAGCGATCTGGTGGGCAAGCCCATAATTGTGGGAAGCCTTTCGGACAGAGGCGTTGTGGCGGCATGCAGCTACGAGTCGCGGCGATTTGGCGTGCACTCGGCCATGCCCATGAAAATGGCGCTACGCCTATGCCCCGAAGCGGTGGTCATTCGCGGCGACATGGACCGCTACAGCTACTTCTCGCGCATGGTTACCGACATCATTACAGAGGAGGCTCCCGTGATTGAAAAAGCATCCATCGACGAACACTACCTCGACATCACCGGAATGGATCGCTTCTTTGGATGTAACCAGTGGATGCACGAGCTGCGGCAGCGCATCATCAAGGAGACAGGACTCCCCATCTCCTTCGGCCTATCGGTAAACAAAACCGTTGCCAAAATTGCCACCGGCGAGGCCAAACCCAACGGCGAAAAGGAGGTTCCCTTCTCGCTGGTAAAACCCTTCCTTGCCCCGCTCTCCATTGCGCGCATCCCAGGCGTGGGCGACAAAACCTTCCGGCTGCTGCGCTCCATGGGCGTGGTGACCATCGACACGCTGAGCAACATCCCGCCCGACATGATGGAGCGCGTGCTGGGCAAGAGCGGCATTGTGATATGGCGTAAGGCCAACGGTATCGACAACAACCCGGTGGAACCCTACTCCGAGGCCAAGAGCATCAGCTCCGAAACCACCTTCGAGCAGGACACCACCGATATGGAGATGCTCCGCTCCACGCTGGTGCATATGACCGAGAAGCTCTGCTATGAGCTACGCCGCGATGAGCGGTTGGCATCCGTAATCACCGTAAAGCTGCGCTACTCCGACTTCAATACCTATACCATGCAGAAACAGATACCCTACACCTCCCTCGACCACAAGGTGAGGCCCGTGATAGAGGCGCTCTTCGAGAAACTATACCAGCGCCGATTACTGGTGCGGCTTATTGGGGTTAAGGTGAGCGGGCTTATCCAGGGAACGCAGCAGCTCGACCTCTTTGAGGATACCAGCGAAATGGTGCGCCTCTACCAATCGCTCGACTACGTCCGCCACCGCTTTAGCGTTAAATCTATACAGCTAGCCAGCGGAATCAAAAAGCCAGAAAAACCATACCCATTAATATAGCCAGCCATGTGGATCACCAAATCGTATAACTCTTTGCTCTACGGAACGCTGCCAGTAGAGCAGCTGGTGGCGATGGCCAAAACACAAGGGTTGCAAAGCCTTGCCCTCACCGACATCAACACCTCGCAGGGCGTAATGGACTTTTACAAGCACTGCACCCAAAACGGAATAAAACCCCTTGCCGGCGTAGAGTTTCGCGATGGAAACCACCTGCTATACACCGCCATTGCCAAGAATCTGGATGGCTTTAGGGAGATAAATGAGATACTCTCGCAGTGCAAGGAGGTAAAAAGTATGGAGGCTGCTAAAGATTACAAGTTTCAAAATGCCTTTACGCTCTACCCCTACGGCTCACGCCCCGTGGCCAAGCTGCGCGATGGCGAGCTAATAACCGTTCGCCCATCGGACGTAAACCGCGTGAGGATAAATGTCTCCGCCATCGATCAGTGCAAAATGGTGGCGCTGGCTCCGGTAGCCTTTGCCGATGCCATGGGCTACGAGCTGCACCGCCACCTCCGCGCCATGGAGGCCAACACGCTGCTGAGCAAATTAACCCCGGAGATGCTTGCCGCTGCCGACGAAGTTCCGGTTAGCCCCGACGACCTGCGCCATCGGTTTGCCTCGCTACCGCTACTGATCGAAAACGCCGAACTGCTGGCCGACTGCTGCTCGCTCACCATCGACCTCAAGGGAAGCAAGAACAAGCAGACCTTCACCGGTAGTCGCTACGACGACCAGCTGCTGCTGGAAAAACTTGCTTTCGATGGATTGGAATATCGCTACGGCCGCCACGATAAGGTTGCAGTAGGTCGCGTGCAGAAGGAGTTGAAAATAATCAACGACCTAAACTTTTCGGCCTACTTCCTCATTACGTGGGATATTATTCGCTACTCCATGAGCCGAGGCTTTTACCACGTGGGCCGGGGCAGCGGTGCCAACAGCGTGGTGGCCTACTGCCTGCGCATTACCGACGTGGATCCCATTGAGCTAAACCTCTACTTTGAACGGTTTCTGAACCCCAAGCGCACCTCCCCGCCCGATTTCGACATCGACTACAGCTGGAAAGATCGCGATCAGGTGCAAGACTACATCTTTAAGCGCTACGGAAAACGGCACACGGCCCTGCTTGGCGCAACCGTTACCTTTCAGGGCAGCTCCATTGTGCGGGAGCTGGGTAAGGTTTACGGCCTGCCCAAAGAGGAGATCGACAAAATTGCCGATGGCGAGGTGGGCGAAAAGGAGCGCGACCACATTGTGCAACGAATCTTCTCTATCGGAAGCCAACTGGTGGACTTTCCGCACGTACGGTCGATCCACGCCGGAGGAGTGCTTGTTTCGGAAGAGCCCATTACCACCTACACCTCGCTGGAAATGCCACCCAAGGGCTTCCCCACCACCGAGTGGGACATGTATGTGGCCGAGGAGATCGGATTCGAAAAGTTGGACATACTCAGCCAGCGGGGTATTGGGCACATCAAGGAGGCGGTGGATATTATTAGGGCAAACAGGGGCGACGATATCGACGCCCATCGAGTGCAGCAGTTCAAGAAAGATCCAAAGGTTAAGGAGCAGCTGCAAAACGGCGAAACAATAGGCTGTTTCTACGTGGAAAGTCCTGCTATGCGCGGACTGCTGAAGAAGCTGCGCTGCAACGACTACCTTACGCTGGTGGCAGCCAGCTCCATCATCCGCCCCGGGGTGGCCAAGAGCGGTATGATGCGCGAATACATCCAACGTTTCCACAACCCAACGGGATTCAAATACAGCCATCCGGTAATGGAGGAGCAGCTAGGCGAAACCTATGGCGTAATGGTTTACCAAGAGGATGTGCTAAAGGTGTGTCACCACTTTGCGGGCCTCGACCTTGCCGATGCCGATATCCTGCGCCGAGCCATGAGCGGGAAGTTTCGCTCAAAGGGCGAGTTCAAGCGCATTGAGGAGAACTTCTTCAATGGAGCAAAGGAGCTGGGACGGCCGCAAGAGGTGGCACAGGATGTGTGGCGGCAGGTGGAGTCGTTTGCCGGATACTCCTTCTCCAAGGCGCACTCCGCCTCCTACGCCGTGGAGAGCTTCCAAAGCCTCTACCTCAAGGCGCACTACCCGCTGGAGTTCATGGTGGCGGTGATCAACAACTTTGGAGGATTCTACCGCACATGGGTTTACTTTAACGAGGCCCGCCGATGGGGTGCCACCATCAATCTACCGTGTGTAAACCAAAGCACCTACACCACCTGCATATACGGAACCAATATCTACGTGGGCTTTATCCACATTGCCAACCTTGAGGCAGACCTTGCCCATCGAATTGTAACCGAGCGAGAGAAAAACGGCCTCTACCAAAGCCTTGGTGACTTTACCCGCCGCATTGGCATCGGCATTGAGCAACTCATAATACTTATCCGAATAAACGCCTTCCGATTCACCGGCAAGCCCAAGGTAGCCCTGCTGTGGGAAGCACACACCCTGCTCGATAAGCGCAAGCCAGAGCAGCCGGGCGGAAGCCTTTTCCATATCCCCGAAAAAGAATTTCATCTGCCCCACCTTGAAGAGACCATTATTGAGGATATTTTCGATGAGATAGAGCTGCTGGGATTTCCGGTAACACTTACATGGTTCGACCTTCTGAAAACCAAGTTCCGGGGAGGACCTAAAGCACGAGAACTCCCCGCGCTGGTAGGTCATACCATAAAAACGCTTGGGCTGCTGGTTCACATTAAATACGTGCGCACCAAGCACGGCCAGCTAATGCACTTTGGCACCTTCCTCGACCTCGATGGGCAATTCTTCGACACGCTACACTTCCCCGACAGCCTTTCGCACTGGCCCTTTAAAGGAACGGGTGTTTACCTGCTACAGGGAGTGGTTACCGAGGAGTTTAGCCAACCTAGCATTACCATAAGCAAAATGGCAAAATTGGAGATACAGCCTGATCCAAGAGCGGGAAAATAAATCAGCGTCGCATTAACAGGGTCCGCTCTATCAATTGCCTGAAATGACCAGCCACATCATTTTAAATTTTTCAGCATCATGCGTAGCAACAAAAAAAGATCAAGCATATGCTGATCTTTAAAAAAACAAGGCCTTCCCGATACATCGAGAAGGCCTAATTGAATACCCTTGGTATTACTTATGCTGGGTGGATAGCCTCTACTGGGCAAACATCAGCACAAGAACCGCAATCGGTGCAGATTTCTGCATCAATTTTGTAGATATCGCCTGAGGAGATAGCCTCTACAGGACACTCGTCGATACATGTACCGCAAGCGGTGCAATCTTCACCAATCTTATAAGCCATTTTGATTACTTTTTAGTTATACGTCAATTTGACGCTACAAATTTAAGCTCAATTCGAAAAATAAAAAAAGGAAAACACAAAAAAGAACCATTATAAACAAGAAAAATATTCGACACGCATATACCTGCCATTCTGGACAATACAAGAACTACCACACCATCGCCAACCAGGCAATAGAAGTAGAGCCATAAAAAATAGCCTCTTCGTCGGGTTGAAAGTTGCCCGCATGGAGTCGTCCGGCGCCTTTCTCGCCAGCTACCCCAAGCCTAAAAAATACTGATGGGAAAAGCTGCGCGTAATGAGCAAAATCCTCCGTTGTCATTCGAATATCGAGGGCAACTATGGATTCCGGTCCAAAAAGTGTAGCCAAAGTAGTGGTCGACAGGTCTGTAAGTTCATGATCGTTGTAAAGGCACGGATAGCCAGGCTTTATTTCAATGCTACACTCAGCTCCGTGCGCCTTTGCTATATTACTGGCGACCTCCCTTATTAGAGTATGGGCTTGATTGCGCCACGGTTCATCAAAGGTTCGGAAAGTCCCCGAGAGAAATACCTCGTCGGGTATTACGTTGGTGGCACCATCGGCAATAAATCGCCCAAAAGAAAGGACAGTGGGTATTCCTGCGGGGGCCTTGCGGCTGACAATCTGCTGCAACGAAACAATAATTTCAGAAGCAGCCAAAACTGTATCAGTTAATCGGTGTGGCATGGCGGCATGACCACCTTTTCCATGAACCCGAAGATAGATCTCATCGCCAGATGCCATATAGCGTCCCGGTCGAAAGCCAAATTTACCAGTAGGAATATCAGGATCGACATGCAGTGCCAAAAAGGCTTTTGGTTTGAACCTATCGAAAAGTCCCTCCTCTATAATTTTTATGGCTCCACCGGGCAAAACCTCCTCTGCCGGTTGGAATACGAGCAAAATATCGTTGGATAATTGAGCACGAAACTTCAAAAGTAACTCCGCAGCACCCAACAGGCACGTCATATGCATGTCGTGACCACAAGCATGCATTACACCTGCCTGTTTTGAGGCAAAGGGCAACCCCGTTGCCTCTGTAACGGGAAGGGCATCCATATCGGCACGCAGAGCAATCAGGTCGGCATTGGGTTTGCCACATCGAATAAGGCCGTAAACACCAGTTCCTACAATCGGATGATTCTCGATACCTAGCAGGGTAAGGCGCTCTTTTATTATGGCAGAAGTATTAATCTCCTGAAACGAGAGTTCAGGGTTTTGGTGCAAATTACGTCGCAAAGTTTTTAAATCCGAAAGCAGCTGTTTGCCAGCCTCTTGGAGTTGCATTCCATCTACCATGCCCAAGTAATATTTTCGTTATTAGACCGTAACGATTCACGATCTACATCCCCGCTCAACATATACTTTTAACTTAGCACAAGTTCGGGAATATAAACAGTCAACGCAATTAAAACGCACAATTTTTTTGTTAGAAATCGGTACTTAATGAAAAGTAAAAAATCCTTGGCTGGCGAACGCCAGAATCAACACCCCAAGCCCAATCAAACCGCATGAAATATCCAAGTACTTTACTTCTTACCCCAAAACCGTAACCGTAGACAATGGGCTCAATATTCGTTTCGACTTCTACGGTTATTGGACCATTATAATAGATACGCTTATCGTAACTATTCTCTCCCGAATAAGGAGTAAGGCCAGTCCAGGCAGTTCCAACATCGCCAAAAAGGCAAACTTGGAGGTTATCCCAAAATCCGGAACTAAAGGAATGATTCGCAAAGTATCTTACAAATGGCCAACGCACCTCGTTGTTGAGAACAGCAAAACTATTTCCGTTACGTATGTTTTGTGAGAAACCGCGCATGTTTGTTGCCAATGTCTGGAAGGCGTAGTTTGCCCGTTGCTTTATGGGAATGTTACTATTGAAGGTAGGAACAGTGCTATTGAGGTTTATCCAGTTATCCACGCTTCCGAGATAGTAAACAAGACGAGCACTACCAAAGGATGTAGAGGTTGCGAACCGCGTAGCAAATATCAGATCGCGATGGATCTTGGCATAGTGACGGAAATCGAAACCCAACACGTGCAAATCGTCTGTATTGCCATTAATCTGTAGGTATGATTCGGAAAACGCCTTATAGCGTGTTCCATAGAAAATATTTACACCTCGACGAATCGTATTATCAAATATATACTCAAACTTAACACCAGTCCAAAGTTTATTGGAATTTACTGCTCCAAGGGTTTGTATATCGGTACTCAGGATAACCTGCCTGTCGTGACGGACAATAAACGTTCCTTTAATTGCCGAAACTTGGGTAAAGGGATATTTCAGCGAAAGCAAAACCTCGTGAGAATGAATCTTCTCAATGAAATCGCCCGTTTCGTTTTTAAATGCCTGTCGGTGAAACACAATTTGCTTATCGACTCGTTTCTTTAGGTTTTCGAAGCTGAGGAGATACTCATTACTGGCAAAATCGCTGGAAAACTTAACACCACCTACTAATCGATAATCCTCAAACAAATCGCGCGTACCAACCTTAAAAAGAACATTCATGCCCGGATTAAAATATACGGCACCACCGGTAAAGGCCTGATAAGAAGAGTTTAGAAACCCGAAATCAATCTGATTCACCAAGTAGTGTGGATAGAAATTTGTCTCATAAACGCGTGCCTTCTTTCGTTCTACTGCCTCGTCTCCATCCTTCTGAATATAAAAATAATCGCCATACTGCTTAGCGAAATAAGCATTGAGTTTCTCCTCCTCAAACACATACCCATTCACATCGACGAAGGATGAGTCCGTTAGGGTATTTGCACGCTTCACACTGTCGGCAAACACTGCAGAAATAATGACAGTTTTAGGTGTAACCGCAGCAATGCTATCGGCAAGATAATCGCGTCGCTGCAGCTCTGCCGCATATACGGTTGGCTTTAGTTTCGACGTGCCATTGATCTCACCCGCAAAGTCGGATTTTCCAAAATAGGTTCTACTGCGCCCATCTGCCTGCACTACCTCAGCAAACATTGATGCGGTGGGATTATAATCGGCAGTAGTTATCCACCCTTTATAGTTTGTCTGAGGTTTTGAGAACAAAAAGTGACGGTAGTGAATAGACGTATCAATAAAGTTAATGGCGCTATCGGATCGTGCCACATATCTATTGGCAATTCCATTCTGATCGCTTAAGAAAACCGTTCTATCACCCAATAATTCGACAGCTCCACGCTTTAATGAAGGAGTGTAATCGTCAAGACGCTGCGCAATAGGTGGATTGGAGGTCAACGGATAATCTACTACAAACAAATCTTTTGACTTACGTGGGACGAAATCAACAATATCCTTTACTAGCAAGGTATCCGAAGACCGGTCGGATGAAAACATGATGGCGGTTCCCTTCTTCACGAACCGTGGGTCAATATCCGAGTATGGATCGTTGGTTATCCGTTCAACGTTTCCACTGGCCATTGAAAACAGGAAGAGGTCGTTTTTCCCATCCCTTACGGCTGAAAGCACTAAACGCTTGGCATCGGGTGAGAATGAGTAGCTAAGCACCTTCCTGAATTCAGGAAGCATCCGCTTGGACATTTCCCGGGTAGCTACATTGAAGTAGTAAAGATACATCCAACCCTTTTCCTCCACAATAAACGTGAGCAGCTCCGAATTAGGATGCCAAGCCATTACTGGTGTCGATAAATCGGGGATCTGCTCCAACTTATGTCCAAAGGAAATTACTTTTTTACGCTTCTTTCTGTCGAGAGAGTAGAGCCAAATAGTTTGCTTACTCATTTCGTTAGTCACATACGACAGTTGTTTTCCGTTGGGGCTAATCTTTACTTGAGAAACAACAACCCCCACACGCGGTTTCTTTACCACAAGCGTGCCTTCGGGGGCAACTCTACTGCTGTCGTCTTGGTATCGGTTGCAGTAAAATGCCTCCCACTCCTTCATCAACTTCTTTACAGAAATGCCCAAAACCTGATAAATAGAGGCGTTATAATCTCGGTTTACCCGAGTAAGGTAGAGTATATCGGAAATGGTTCCCTTTCCATATGTTTTAGCAATAAATGACCAGAAAGCATGTCCGGCAATTGCAGCATCCTCGTTGCGAAGGGTGATTAGCTTACGGTAACGTCCCACAATAAAACCACTTTTAAAATCGGCATCAGCTTGTAACGACCAATCCTTGGCGGTATAACGCTCCAGTCCCGTTTGAAACCACTCCGGAAGTTCTACTCCGGTATCCCCAGTTAACTTATCGCTAAGAGATGTACCCGACAACAAGTTTCGAATCACCACTTGGGCCACAGCTCCAGCCACCTGATTCTCAAGTTTGTTTAAATCGCCCTCGTTATAAATGGAGATTTTATTGTCAATAATAACCGTTGTGCCTCCAATATTATACTCGTCGGAAGCACCAACAAGACCAATATTGCTTTGCCGAAAGTCGGTAAGCCGGCTATAGACCACAAAAATTAGACGTTGATCGACTGGATTGTAGAATAAATCCTCAGCCTCTGAGAGCTTACTTTCGGCAATCTTTGCAACGTATTGCGCCACATCCCGACCCTCTTGGTAGAAGTAAACGTCGAATCGCTCGTAACGAAAGTAACTCCAACGAAACTGGTTGTACTGGACCCGGTTTTTACCGAAAGTCATCTGAATTCCGTTGTAAAACTGGCCTTTCGCCTCAATAGTCGACAGAAAATAAAATAGCCCAATAAGAGTAAACGTTAAGAACTGCCTTCCCGGAAAACCGCGAAACAGCAAAACACTCCTCCTGTATATAGACGTATAAATCGTTTTTTGTAATGACTCCATGCCCATTATTGGCCGTTCCAAATCAAGAATACACACCAGCCGTAAAGGTAGAAAGAGTTTTTAATTGTAGCGCCATCCAACTCAGAAGAGTGGATATAATTCGACGAACCCACCTTCAGAGGACGAATTCAGCACATCCTGAAGTTAAAAAATCTTAATTCTCCAATAAAACTGCAAAACAAATCCTGAAAAATTCAAAAAATCATACCTTTGGAAAGATAAATCTACGACAGCTATGATGAAGACAATTGTAAAGCAACTATCCTTAGCCGGACTAATACTTTTTGCTACAGCGGGTTTCTCCCAGATTCAAACCCCGTCAATGAACTTTCAAAGCACCGAGCATGATTTCGGAAAAATAAAGGAAGACGCAGGAGCAGCCATTTACACCTTTGTGTTTGTAAACAAAGCCTCATCGCCTATTATCATCGGTAACGTAAGCGCTTCGTGCGGTTGCACAACACCGGAATGGACCAAGGCACCAATTGCTCCGGGCAAGCAAGGAACCATAAAAGTAACCTTCGATCCTAAAAATAGACCAGGACCTTTCGACAAAACTATAACCATCAACTATAATCTCGACTCCAAAGTTGCTGTTCTACGGATCAAGGGATTTGTGGAAGAAAAAGAAAAGAGAGTAGAAGATCTCTATCCAAGAGCAATTGGAGACCTACGCCTTCAATCGTCTTACAAAGCATTTATTGCAATTACCAGCAACCAGGTTGCTACCGATAGCCTTCCCATTATCAACGCCGGAAGTAAATCTATTGCAATATCCTTTGGTTCAGTTCCTGCGCACATCAAGATACAATCCGTGCCCGAAACCTTAAAACCTAACCAACGCGGAAAATTTGTTATCACCTACGATGCACCGAAGAAAAACGACTGGGGTTTTATTACCGATAATTTCGAGGTCTTAGTTAACGGAGAAAAGTTGCCCAACAATCTACTTACCGTGAGTGCGAACATCACCGAGGATTTTTCGAAATCGACCCCTCAAGAGATGGCAAACGCACCTGTTATTTCCTTCAATGAATCCACCTTTGAATTTGGGAGTATAACTGAAGGAACTCCAGTAGAACATGAGTTTGTTTTTACCAATAAAGGCAAAACCGATTTGATTATCCGAAAAGTAAAAGCATCATGCGGTTGCACTACCGTTAATCCCGATATCAAGATTGTAAAACCAGGACAATCGAGCAGCATAAAGGCGAGTTTCCGCACCGATAATTACAGTGGGAGGCAAACTAAAACAATTACGGTGATCTCCAACGATCCGAAAAATGCGAATGTATCGTTACGCTTAACTGGATCGATAACACCAAAGCAAAAGCAATAAAGGTTATAACTCTTATAAAGCGCCACTATTGGCGCTTTTTTTTTGCCCATACCCAAACAAAAACGAAAGCATTTCGAAATGAGAGATGCACTATAAAAAAAAGACTAATTTTGTTGTAACCATTATTTAAAAGATCGTGGAAGAACGAAACAAGAGCAAAAGCGCCTTAACGGTAAATAGCGGAATACCTCAACCACCTCAGGTTAATCCCAATGCACTAACGCATATTCGCAAAAATAAAAAGGATAAACTTTCGGTGTCGGATTATGTAGAGGGAATACTCTCCGGAAATATATCTATCCTCAGTCAGGGAATAACCTTAATAGAAAGTTCGCTACCAAAACACCACATTATTGCACAACAGGTTATAGAGCAATGCTTACCTCATGCAGGAAAAAGCGTTCGCGTTGGAATAACAGGTGTGCCAGGCGTTGGTAAAAGCACGTTTATCGAAGCGTTGGGTGTTCAAATTACCTCTCAAGGGAAGAAGTTGGCCGTTTTGGCGATCGATCCATCCAGCGAACGCTCCAAGGGAAGTATCCTTGGTGATAAGACACGAATGGAAGTTCTTTCAGTTGATCCAAATGCCTACATTCGTCCCTCACCTTCAGCCGGATCGCTTGGAGGTGTTGCTCGAAAAACACGCGAATCAATTGTTTTGTGCGAAGCTGCAGGTTTTGATGTGGTATTTATCGAAACAGTTGGAGTAGGACAATCGGAAACTGCCGTGCATTCGATGGTTGATTGTTTCTTGCTACTCATGCTGGCCGGAGCTGGTGACGAACTTCAAGGAATAAAAAGGGGAATTATGGAGATGGCCGATCTGCTAGCCATTACGAAAGCCGATGGTGCAAACTTGCAAAAAGCTATGATGGCCAAAGCCGAATACACCAGCGCTCTACACCTTTATCCACCAGCAGAATCGGGGTGGGATCCAAGAGTTCTCACCTGCAGCTCTCTAGAAAAGGATGGCATTGCAGATGTATGGAATACTATTTCTGACTATATTGCAACAACAAAAGAGAATGAATTCTTTCAAAACAAACGCCAGCATCAATCCAAATACTGGATGTTCGAGACCATAAACGAATCGTTGAGAGAAAGTTTTTATGACAATGTCGCCATTCAAAATTTGCTCACAAAACTGGAAGAAGACGTTCTTTCCAACAAATTGACCTCATTTGCCGCCGCCCAAATGCTTCTCGACAAATACTTTGACAACCTAAAAGAGTAAACTAGATATAAACATCACCTAAAATCCTAAATCAAATGAAAAGATTATTACTGGGACTAATCCCTATCTTGGCACTGGCATCTTGCTCTCAGGGCAATAAATTTGACCTAAACGTGACCGTTACCGGACAACCTACTGGCAATATGGTTTACCTGCAAACACTTAATGAACGTGAATTTATCAACGTTGACAGCACGGAAATTAAAGATAATGCATTCACTTTTACCGGACAACTTGAACAACCAGACCTTTACTTTATCCGTATCGGCCAAAGTGAACCAATAATGCTATTCCTCGAGAATTCCTCCATTGAAGTTAAAGCCAACCTCGATAGCATAGATAAGGCTGTGATTAAAGGATCGGCAACCCAAGACCTATACAAGAGTTACAATACCGGTTTGCTACCGATACAGGCCAAGATGGATAACCTGTATGCTAAAGCCGATTCACTTAAGATGGTTAACGCCCTAACTCCTTCCGCTGACAAACAGTTGGAAATAGAATATGATGCTATTTCCAGCGAGCAATCTGCATATACTAACAAGTTCATTCAAGACAATCCAAAGAGCGTTGCGTCTGCATTTATAGCTTACAGATTTTTAGCCAATAGGCTGGAATTCCCCGAATTGGAGAAACTAGTCCTTCTTTTCGATGCGAGTATTGCCAAATCGCAATACGTGGTTAAACTTACAGAAAAAGTTGAAACCATGCGAAAAACGGCAGTTGGTCAACCTTATGTTGATTTTTCACTAGCAGATACTTCCGGAACGCAAATTTCCCTTTCATCATTAGTTGACGGAAAAACTGTTGTGATGATTGACTTCTGGGCATCTTGGTGTGGTCCTTGCCGTGGCGAGAACCCAAGCGTTGTGGCTATGTATGCTGAACTTAAAGGAAAAGGATTCCAGATTATGGGAGTTTCTCTCGACAAGACAAAGGAAGCTTGGATTAAGGGAATAAAAGAAGATGGTATTACTTACCCTCAAGTATCCGATCTTTTATACTGGCAATCGGCAGCTGCTAAACTTTACGCCGTAAGCGGTATCCCTCACACTGTTCTTATTGGTAAAGACGGAAAAATTGCAGCCAAGAACCTTCGCGGCGATGAGTTAAAAGCAAAGGTTTTAGAGTTGCTTAAATAGGACTTAACGCGAATTGAGAAATGTAAAATAGCCATCCCTGTGGGATGGCTATTTTCGTTTCTTATATTGCTCAAATGAATAGAAATGAACCTATAAACCTCGATGATTCTAATAGAATAATCACGATAGGAATATCACAAAGCCGCATTATTCGCCCTGTGGAACCAGCCTTACAAACGCTTGTTTATATCCCAGCTGGGCCAACCGCTTCACCTCTCCTGCTGCTGCTGCTGAGGAACTATAGGATCCCAAAGTATATCGAAAATACCCATCAGCGCCCTTAACCACAGCCACATCGCTTAGATTGTTAAAGTAGGACAGGTCAATCATCTTCTTAATGGCCATTAATTGGATCGTATACTTACTAGTAATCTGACTCTTTCGTATAAATGCATCGGCATATCCTATGGAGTGCATTTTATCGAGCAAAACATTGGCAAGATTAACCTCCGTTGTATTTCCAACGCTATAGCGATAGTAACCATCGGGTGAGACGGTAACTTCAATTCCTTCAACGTTGTTAAAAGTTCCTGCTGGTGCCGCCGTTTTCAAAGCCATGATTTGAACCGAGTAGATTGATATCATACCAGAAGCATTACTATCCGACTGGGCAACGAACTTGGTAACTGGTTTTTCTTCTTTTACTACAATGGGTTTTGGCTCTGGTTTTGGCTTTGTAATTCTTTTCTTTTCCGGTTTCACCACCTTAACGATCTCCTTCTTTACCTCCGCCACGTTAGCTTCGGGCACGACAACGATGGGTGCTTCAACTACGGCCGCAGGTGGAGTAACCACTGCTGCCTCAACAATCAACACTTCAGGCTGAGGCTTTACCTCCTCAATTATTTTTGGTTCAGGTTTAGAAGCAAGCTTTACCTCAACCGACATACTACTACCATCGTAATTTTCTGGTACGGAAATCATCTCCTTCCCTGGTAAATAATCCGCCCCCCTTACAAATACAGTAAAGTTTCCCTCGCCCACCTTGTATTCAAACTTTCCAGAAGCGATATCAGCGATAGGGTGAGCAATGGTATCACCAGTAGACTGATCCACAATTGCAACCGAATAAAGAGAACTATTAACCTTGTCGGGAACAATCAAACCATTTAAGGTAATCAGGTTACTAATCTGTAAGCGGAAAATATCATTTTGACCCAAACCTTCTGGCCTAAACTGAGACATATATGCAACAGTTCCATTATTATAAGGGTAGAAGAAACGATTGTCCCCAGCATCGTTAACGGGGAAGCCCAAGTTCACCGGAGCTTGCCCACCCGATAGAGAGGTGCGATAGATATCGTATCCCCCCATTCCATTATGTCCTTCGGAACTAAAGAAAAGGTAACTCTCATCAGGCGATAAAAACGGTGCATCTTCATTAAACTCTGTATTAATTGTAGAGCCTAAGTTAACGGGCTTGCCCCATTTACCTTTTTCTTCCATCGATGATTTGTAAATATCGAGACCCCCAGAACCACCCTTACGGTCACTTGTAAAATAGAGCGTCAATCCGTTTTTCGATAAAAAAGCATGTGTTTCATTGGACTTGCCATTAATAGGCGAAGGCATCTCCTTTGCAGACATCCACTTGACACCTTTCATCTCGCTATAATAGATATCGGCACTCTCCGACTCCATGCTAATCAAAAACAACTCTTTGCCATCATAGGAAAGGCTGGAAGTCTTTAAAAAATCGCTACCCAACTGCTTCGTTATTTTTATAGGCACTCCAAGAGTATCGTTAATAACAGGCACAACATAAACATCAAATCCAGTTCGAGTTTGAGTGGTATAGGCAAACGTTTTTCCATCACCCGAGAAAACAGGATTAATATTGGAGAAATCGTTATTCACCTTTGAGCCAATTCCGCTATACCGAACAAGAGCTGTTGGTTCTTTGTAGCGTTTTAGAGCAGAATTGCAACCTGCAATTCGATTATCAATCAACTTAACCAACTCATCGGAGGGCTTAAGAATCGACTTATATTTTTCGTATGCAGCAATGGCTTCCTTCAGCTTATTGCTCACACGGTAGGCCTCTCCTAATAAAAAATAGGTCTCAGGTGGTGCATTAGTCTCCTTAATAGAAGTTTCGCTATACTTAGTTGAAACCAATTCAGCCGCACTTTCGAGGTAAGGTATCGACTCCAACTGGCGACTGTCAGTGTGGAGCAGACAATAACCTACTTTGGATTTTAGATTCCCGCTTTGTGGTGCTTCCTTCAATATTTTCAAATAGAGATCTGCAGCTTTATCATACTTACGCTGCGAAAGTAGAAACATTGCATCCTGTTCCGACATCGCAATCTTATTCCAATTCTGTCCGTGGACATAAAGGGATAGTATTAAGTATGCAATTATTAAGGCTATTCGATAAAACCTCATCATCTCAACCATTTATTAGGCAAAACCATGTTTGTTATTGTAAAGATATGAAATATAAGTCAAGAATAGATGTACATAGTGACCAAGTGTTTGATTTCTGCGACTAATAACGTCAAACAGGAAGGAGATTCAAAAGTTCATGTGTTAGACAAGTCGACATAGTCATCCATACTAAGTTTTCGACTGAGAAGTAATGTACCAATTGCAATTTTAACTACCTTGTGCATGGATAGGATCATGAGTTTGTCCGAATATTAACTGATCGCATAAAAGCATTAACACTTAATTTCGCAAAATGGCATCAGAGAAAGCTCCAATAGTATTCTTCTTTGTCGAAGGACAAAACACCATGCCCCCCTCTTTATTGTCTGTAATTGAGACCATTGGATTTTCTTCAATTACAACAAAATCAATTGAGGGCGCAATCCGTGAAATTAAAAACAATAAAGACAACGGAGTATTGGTAATAGGAGGAAGCCTAAATAGTTCGGTAAAAAGCTTTAACCATGAACTGGTTAAACAACCTCAACCTTTTCCTTCTATATTTATTGAGCCCAGAGGATTTGCCTCCATTGCCAATAAGATTACCTCCACGCATTCCAACTTCGCCGATGTTCTCCTTTATCTATTTACCTACTTTGCAAACAAACCAGTAGTCAATAATATCACACCAGAATTGACGAAGGGACTAGGGAGCCATTCTCTGGATTTTTTAAAAGGGGTAAGCCACGAAGTTCGGTCATTCCTAAATGGAATTTCAGGTCCAATGCAGCTGCTAAAGGACAAAATAGAAGCCAAGGATCAATTTGACCTCTACACTATGATTGATCGTTCAATCTCCCGCCTGTTACGATTTACATTAAAAACCTCACTCGCCAGTATAATAGAGGAACATAAATACACCATGAAATATGAGGAGGTGGAACTCTCCTCCCTTATACAGCATGCACTACTGGAACTAAACGACCTGAAATTTTCCGACACCATAAAAGCGTCCATCAACAAAAATAGCGACAGCATTATAGTGGAGGGCGATACGGATCTTATAATCCAATGTTTTGAAGCTATTATCGAGCGTATTGTTCTAAATTATGGAAACAACACCGAACTAAACATTTCGCTTCAAACTGATGATTCAGGTGAAGTAGTCTGCCTCTTTATGTTTCCTTTTGAAGGCATCCTAGACGAACTGCAGACAATCGAAAGTCAGCTTGATTACGATTTTAAAGTAGACCTTGGGTTGGTTCTTGCACGGCACATCCTTGACCTTCATGAGGCATTGCTTACCCACGAACTACTCGCTAATGACGAAGTAAAAATAGCGATACGCTTTAAGAAGGGCTGCTCATGAATGAGTTAATTGTTAGCTCTGTACTACGGCTATTGGCCCTCCTATCCTCTTCCAACAAAGGAGAAGATGCTCTACTTACGAAGAAATATGTGGAGAATTATCTCGTTTCCTCCTATGGGAAAAGTATCGGAAAAGAGAAACATATTGATTTCATTCAATATCTAGCCCAGTATGCTGAACTAACCAATAGACAACAAAGCATAAACAAGCTCCTTGATCTAATAAACGAACAATATTTGCTAAAGGATCGCCTTCGTATTTACATCACCCTACTTAACTTTATTCGCTACACATGGAATTTTAAAAGTGGTTTCTTTATTGAGGGAAAAAGATATACCAAAGATATTGATGCCATTGGTGCAGGGCTGCGGATAAGCGAATCAGACCGATTAAGCATCAAACAATTCGTATTTAACGAACTCTATCGGATAGAAGCGAAGAGCAACCTACTTTTGATTGGGGAAAAAGCGCCAACCATTGAAGGAATTAAGTTCCATCGAAAGGAAGGATTGAAAGGCTTAATTACCATTCTCTACGTTGCCAATGGTAGCCTAATGCTTCTGCAATACAAGGGAAGAGCAATGCTCGAGATAAACCGAAAAATTGTTTTTCCAAACCAACTTTACACCATTACTCCAGGAACTTACATTGCTGCCCCTGGGTTAAAACCGATATACTATGGTGAGCTATTGGCCCTGGTTTTGGAACAGAATGAAGACTCAGCCATAACCCTTATCGTAAAAAATCTCGAATTCACGTTTATTAACAGCACCCAAGGTATACATAACCTATCCTTTACATGCCATACAGGGGAAATGGTTGCCATCATGGGCGATAGTGGGGTTGGAAAATCAACACTACTAAACATCTTAGCAGGACTCAATAAAAAATATCAAGGCACCATACAATGGAACGGCTACGACTACAAAACTGAAAATAGCCGATTGCGCGACTTGATGGGATTTATTACACAAGAAGACTCCTTAATTGAAGATCTTTCAGTTTACGAAAACATTTACTTCAGCAGTCGCCTTTCTCTGGGCAACATTCCCGAAAAAGAGCTACAGCAATTGGTGGAAATGAAGCTGGTTGAAATGGGGCTTTTCGATATCAAGCACCTCACTGTAGGATCTCCAACAAACAAGATAATCAGTGGAGGGCAGCGCAAGCGATTATCCATTGCCATTGAACTGATGCGAGAGCCCAAGGTGCTCTTTGTGGACGAACCTACATCAGGGCTATCATCCGCCGATTCGGAAAAGGTAATGAATATTCTGAAAACATTAACACTACAGGGTATTCTCATATTTGTAAACATTCATCAACCATCATCCGAGATTTTTAAACTTTTCGATAAACTACTGGTACTCGACCAAGGAGGCCTTCCCATTTTTTATGGAAACCCATTGGCAGGAATCCTCCACTTTAAAAATGCAGGCAACTGGGTAGATAAAAAAGAGAGCGTTTGCGAAAGCTGCGGTAACGTGAAGCCTGAAATTATCTTCGACATCATTGCGGAAAAAAAGGTTAACGAGTTCGGAGAGCCACTCGATTCCCGTAAAATAGCACCAAAACTGTTTCACGAACTCCATCTTAAAGAAAACCAAGAACAACAAGTTATTCAGGATACCACAATAATCCCGGATGCAAAGTTCACCTCCACCTCCCATTTTTCACAGTTTAAGCTTTTCTTTTCTAGAGAAATATTGGCCCGCACCAAAAGCCGGGAATTCCTACTCTTTTCACTTTCGGTACCACTACTGTTAAGCATCATCATCGCAACCGTCTCAAAAAAGTTCATATTTTTAAGCAACGGAGAGCCCTCGTATAGTTTCTACCACAACCAGAACATACCACCATTTTTCTTTATGGCGGTTATTGCGTGTATGTTCATCGGAATGATAATAAGTGCTGATGCGATTTTTCGGAACAAAAAAACACAAACGAGGGAGACTTATGTAAAGTTGAGCCCACGAAGTTACCTCCGTTCAAAAGTTGTCTTCTTTTTGCTTCTGAGCGCAATCCAAACTTTAATATTTACGATAGTAGGCGTTTGGGTATTGCAAATACATCACCTGTTTTTCATACTTTGGGCAGTGCTATTCTCCATTGCCAGCTTTGGAAATATTGCAGGCCTGCTTATTTCGGCTAACTTCAAATCCATTGCTGGCATATACCTCGCTATCCCCTTCCTTTTCCTACCGCAGATATTGCTCAGCGGCGTTGTGGTAAATTTCGACCAACTATACTACCGATTAACTTCCCAAAAAGTTGTCCCGGTGATTGGCGATATAATGGCTTCCCGATGGGCATACGAAGCAATTGTGGTAACCCAATTCACCAAGAATCCATATGAAGCCCCACTTTTGGCATCAGAAATGGAAGAGAGCCGCCTCCGAAACGGATTGCTTTACCTTATTCCGCTCATTAACCAGTCCACGGAACAGCTGAAATTAGTAGTTCCGTCGGAGAGAGCAACAAACCACAACTACAAAGTGCTCCTAAACGCAATGGAGGAGTTAAATGCGAATACCGCCGAAATATATATCCCGATTCTGCCTCCAAACAATACAGACAACGCAACACTAGAGGCCCTCGCTCGAGAGGTTGATAAGTATAATGGTGCGCTATCCCGTCAATACAACCGATGCATTGCCGGAAAGGAAAGGATTATGGAACTCCAGATGAAAACATTTGGCGGAGCAGATGGGTATATTACCTTCAGAAACAGATACCAAAACACTGCAATTGTCGATTTAGTGAGAAATAGAGGTACATCCGAAGGAGTTCGGGTAGCAGGTGAAACGGTTACCGTTACTGCCGACCCAATATTCAGAAATCCGCCAAGCACAAGTGGACGAGCGCAACTCTATGCACCATATAAACGTATTGGTTCAACAACCATAAGCACTTTTGGGTTTAACACGGCTATAATATGGATAATGTTTTTAATTGGTTACCTAAGTCTTATCTACTACTCTTCTCTAACCTTTATTGTAAAACATATCCACAAATACGCACAATTTAAATGGAGAAAAGAGTAGCAGCATCAGTAAAAATATTTTTGTATATTTAATCGGTTAATAAATCGAATTTCACCCTTACACCAACTACTATGATTCCTATTAACAGCTTCTTCAGTATTAATGAATTCAGAAAGAACATTGTCCGCGTTTTGGCACTTTCAATGTTGGTAGTAACATATAGTTGCGGAGGTCCTAGCGCAAACAAGAACAGTGCTGACGACATGGCCAACGATTCAATTACTGCTGGAATGGATTATTTACTTCCCACTCCAGAGGAGCTTATCTCCAACTTAGCCGACAACAACTTTACCTTTAACGACAAAAACTTGCTCGATATCAAAAGTATCGACAAGATTACCTTAACTCGCTACAGAGCCCTCTACTTCGGTATAACCTATAGCGATTTTTTATACCTCAGCTACTTCAACAAAGGGTATAAAGCCCTCGATTACTTAAATGCCCTAAAAAAATTATCAACCGACTTGGGCATTACCAACAACCTGAATGAAGAGTATTTAAATCGCATGGAAAAGAACCTCACCAATGTCGATTCCCTGAAAATCATCTCCATCGAACTCTCCATCGAGGTTTTCAAAAATATTGAAACGTTAGGTGGTAAAGAACTATATGCCCAAATTGGCATTGGAACAATTATTGAAGCGCTGTATCTAGCCACCCAATCCATCGAAACGGTTGATGGCAATGAGGAACTGGTGGCTCGAGTGGTTGAAATGGGCCTATTCTTCGACAACTATATGGAGAACTATGCACAGTACAAACCAAAAGATGACGCTGCCAATCAGCTTCTCACCGATTTAAACGCAATCAAAGATGGTTTTTACGCCCTGAATGAAGATACAAAAGAACTAGTTGTTGAGAAAAAAACGATTAAAGATAGCGTAGCCCTCCTTACCTTTAGCAAGAGCGAAAGCCAGAAGACAAAGCTTAACAATGAAAAATTTGTTGGCCTTAAACGCCAGATTGAACACGTGAGAACCTTGATTTTCGAACAAAAATACTAAGCATTATGCGGCAAAAACACTACTTTTCAACTCTGTATCAAAACAAGTAGACGCATACCATAACTAGTAAAACATAATATTGGCACAGCTATGAAAAAACTGATAATACTAGGATTCCTGTTAACAATAAGTAGCATTACCTTTGCACAAGGGTGTAATGGCTTTAATAAAACAAAACGGTGTACACGCTATGCCGGCGAAGATTATAAGATTTATGGTCAGTCGCAAAATGCGCTGCTCATGGCCGATTCTACCTATCGCTGTCAAGTGGTTCTTTTTGGCAACAAGGAATACCGTATCTCCTTCTGCGCCGAGAATGGATTTGAACCCATACATATCCGACTTATCGATATGGCAACAAAAGAGGTTACTTACGATAACGAAACAGACAAATACATTGAATCTGTTGGCTTTACAGTAGAGAAAACGAGACAGATACTTATTGAAGTTACGCTAACTACAAAGAATAAAAACTTTGAGAGCATCCGCGAAGCAACCTCCTGTCTTGGCATCCTAATTCAATGGAACAAAATGCCAAAAATCGGATTCTAATACTTTATTAATGCATACAGTTGGTTTAAGCCGGAGCATATTGCTCCGGCTTTTTTACGCATCAATCTGAAACCCAAATTAAATGAACCATCATCTCCTTTCAATGATTCCGCTTACCTATTTGGAAAAACACCCTGCTTTTGGTTAACATTATCGACTCTAGCAATATTTTCATTCCGATGAAACAATGACTTGATTTATCGTCTCTTTTATTGTAACTTTCGCTAATCGGCATCAAAAGTTGAGAGTACCTTATATCCGCAACATAAAAGCATAAAATAATCGGGAACCCCTGTAATAATAATCATCACAAGGCTTTCCCGATTAAAATATTTTCACCTACTTAGGTGAAAACTAGATAAAACGGTCGAAGTTGTGCCACCCATTTCGGTTCAAGTTGTGCCAGGCGTTTCGGTCGAAGTTGTGCCACTTTTTTAGGTGCATTTAGGCTATTGTTTCGGTCGAAGTTGCGCCACCCGTTTCGACGCAAATTGCGCCATTGAGCCATTGAAAGGAATGATTTCTATCTTATCGCTGAAACTTAAATCAGGGATATGGCCGCAAAGAAGATAGA
>NZ_FMYP01000061.1 GCF_900096565.1 Williamwhitmania taraxaci | reverse complement strand
TGCAGTAATCCTGCCAAAGTGAAACCTTTTTCAACCCGTGTATGGGCGTTCCGGTAAGCATAGTAAAGGTCTTGCCGCACGTTTTGCACTTGGAGCGCTGCCTCCCATTGAACATGCTGTGCTTAATGATCATGCTGCTCGAGCAGTGGGGGCAGACTTTCGCCTCCCCCAGCTGAGCCGTAAGTGATGCATCCGTATTTTTCAGCTCCCGCATTACCGTAACGCGCTCTTGTTCTGTCAACTGTTTTGCGAGTTCTCGGATTTGTTCAATTATTGTCATATCATAGAGACTTTCCACTAAGATAAGCAAATTTTTGCAACAACATTATCACTGAATAGAGCCACTACTTAAAAGTAATACATTTTTTATTAATAAAATACGATACTGTTATTTTTTTTACAATCAAAAAGGGGCCGAAGCCCCTTTCTTACTTAAAAGCTTATCACCTTAATTTCGGTTCGTCGATTTACGGCATGATCTCCCTCTGAGCACTGAACACCCTTGTTGCAGTGGTTCTTAATCATGGTGTCGCCATAACCTTTGGCCTCAATGCGCGAAACCGCAATGCCTTTTGAGATAATATAGTTTACCGCTGCCTCTGCGCGTTTTTGCGACAACTGCTGGTTTTGTGCTGCACCACCTCGCGCATCGGTATGCGAACTCAACTCAATCCGAATAGTTGGATTTTCGCTCAGGAGAGTCACCACCTTGTCTAGCTCTAGGGCTGCCGTAGGCTTTATGTTGTATTTACCCAAGTCGTAGTAAATATTTGGAATCTCAATGGCCTTGTTCATTACAATAGGCTCCAACTTCAGGTCGTAGGCGGTGTTGAGGTTGAACATTCCCGCAGGAACTCCTTGAGTGGAGATCATCTGGGTTTTAGCAAAAAACTTATCCTTTTCCAGTTTGAGAATATATATCCTATCAGCTTCAACCTTAAAGTCGAAACTACCATATTCGTCGGTGCGGTTTTGAATTTTCTCGTTCGTGGTTTTATTCAGAAGTGTAATGGTTACGTCCTTCAACGGAGTATTGTCATCCTTGTTGGTAACCAACCCAACGGCAATAAACGAACCAGCCTTTAACTCAAGGGCCAGCCTGTAGTTGCTATTCAGATTTACGGGTTGCTTCCCAACCACCGCTGAAAAATTCAACGTTTGATACCCTTCCTTCTCAATGGTCACGGAGTAATCGCCCTCGGGCATGTCAGTTTGGGTAAACTTACCGGTAATGTTCGTGGCCAGCTTTAGGTTTTGAGCCAACACTGGAGAACTCAGGGTGATCACAACATTGGGCAATGGAAGGGCGGTTTTGGCATCGGTAACCGTGCCGAAAACCCCAGGTTTAACTTCTGGCTCAAGTTTAGTATCGAAAAGCGTACTAAGGTTTAGTTCACCACGTTCGCGGTTTTTTGTGGAAAGCGTAAACCATTTACTTACAAACCCTACCTTTTCGATGCGAATACGGTAATCGGTCTCCTTAGATACTTTAAAGTTAAGGCGAGCCAATTGGTCGGCAACACCCACAATGGCCTTTGTAGTATCGGGAGGGTAGGCAATAGCGCGAGCCCCGATAATGGCCGAACCATCAGCCGCAGAGAGAATGGTGCCAGTAAGCGTATAGCCCACATCGCGTTTCATTATTATCTTAAGCGGGATTTGGGTCGGTTTCAGTCCTAGACCATAGGACGAAATGGTTGCCGTGGCTGGGAAGAAGTCGTTGCGATCAAGCAATAGGCTAACCTCATGGCCATCATCAAGTTTAAAGGTGAACCTACCAGCTGCATCGGTCGAAAGGGTGTTGATAAGGGTTTTTCCTTCCATCACCTTTACCGTTGAGGTAATTACGGGCGAACCCTTTTCGTCGACCACTTGTCCCTCTACGCTGTGGGTAACGGTAATTTTTTCGATCTCGATTTTGTAGATATCATCGTCACCTGCACCACCTGGGCGGTTGGAGGTGTAGAAACCGAGTTTTCCAGTTGGACTAATGACCGCGCCAAAATCATCGTATTCCCCGTTTAAGGGGTATCCCAGATTGGTAACATAATCAAATCCTGTGGCGGTTGGGTAGGCAATAAAAAGATCGAGGTTTCCAAAGCCAGGATGAGTGTCGGACGAAAAGAACAGTGTTCCATCTGCTGCTACAAACGGAGTCATCTCGTTCCCCGTGGTATTTATTTTAGTTCCTAAATTTATTGCCTCACCAAAAGTGCCGTTGGAGCGAATATCGCAGGAGTATAGATCGGCACCTCCAATTCCGCCAGGCATATCGGAGATAAAGAATAATTTTTTTCCATCTGGACTAACGGCTGGATCGCCCACCGAGTAGGTTTCCGAAGAAAAGCTAACTGGACCTTGATCAATCCATTCTCCGTGGTTGTATATGGCACGATGAATTTTTAGGTTATTATCGGACATCTGCTTTTCGTCACCGAGGCGAGCTTTTAGGAATTTTTTTCGAACAAAATAAGCTGTGTCGCACGAAGGCGAGAATGCAATCGGTCCGGTGTAAAAGTGGCTCAAAAGATCGTTGGAGAAGACAAATGGGGTTCCAAGTTCCCCGTTATTGCTCAGTCGTGCAGTAAACAGGCTGAGGTGTTGCTGAGGGTTTATTTGCCTGTCGAGATGAGCAAGTTCTCTGTCAAAACGAGAGGTCGCGTAAACAAGTGCATCGCGACAAATTGAGGGAGAGAAGTCTGCCTCAGCGCTATTGATGCTTATGGGCACTATGCGAAAACTGAGAAAACCACTACGAAAACGTGCCATAATTGATGATGCGTTCGATCCATTGGAATTTAGATCTGGGAGCATTTGCCTAGCGTAAAGTTTATTGAGCGAACTTGCTGCTAGTTCACTTTTGCCGTTGGCTTTTTGCACGAAGCCCAGCAACATATAATCGAGACTGGTGTGGTCAGGTTGCTGAAGTGCTTTTTCGTACCAAATTTCTGCTTGGGTCATGTCGCCCTGCAGGCGGTAACAGCTGCCTACTTGTCGTGCAAGATGCGCAGTAACAGCCTCCTCGGAGGCCGCTCGTAGGTAACCGTCTAAAGCCTTCTTGTAATTGTTATCGTCGAAGGCCCTATCGGCCCGCTGTACATTTTTCGAAATCACCTGCCCTTTTGCCCCGGCAACAGCCAGCAATAGAAAGGCTAGTAATAGAAATCGTTTTATCATGATTGTTGTGTTTTGAAATTTGTAGGAAAGATAGGAAAACTATTTGAAAATTAGGTGACTCGCTATGAAAGAAGAGCCAGCCTTGTAGAAAAGCATTTTTTTTGATTGTTAGAAATGCAACAATGAAAATATCAAATTCTGCCTTGGAATCGTGAAATAGGCGTGAGTAAGAGCAACCAATTTATTTTGCATTTCGTCACATTCAATCAGTGACATTCTAAAGTCTCCCGCAAGATTCAAAAAGTTTTTTACTATTAAAAAAAGTAGCCCAACCACCTTTCCGTGATTAGGCTACTTATATTTGTTTTATTTGAGTTATGCCTTGTTTCTGGCTAACTGCATTGCTCTTGGTTTGGTAAGTAGCAGTGCAAAAATGTTCTTTTTGCCTCCCTTACTCTTAGATTGACTAATACCTGTATCCCCTTTTAAAATAGAGATCGCTTTCTGAAGGGTGTTGTCAATCCGGCTAATGATGGGGTAGAAGCCATCGTTGTCTAGAATATCGCGTGCAATGTATGCCTTCAGCTGTGTTTCGATTATTTTGCCACAAACCTTCAATTCACCTGGTTTTGCTACTACCTTATTGTTTCGGGCATAAGTCTCAAATCCTTTAAGTACATTGATTGTGTTGAGGTAGTTTTCGAGTTCAACCACGTTTTTGAACTTTGCTAGCACGTTTCGCCTCGAATCGGTAACGCTAAAGGCGTAGCGGTATATCAGGTTGCGTGCCGAAACAACTCTGAAGTAACGGTTTATTCCAATGGTATCTAGCGGGATAAAGATATCGGGCATTATACCGCCGCCGCCGTAAACAATTTTTCCTCCGGGGGTTTTATACTTGAGTGAATCCGCAAACTTAATGCTGTCCACCTGTTCAAATTCTCCATGCGCATATCGATTGCTAATTTCCATAGCGTATTCCTCTTCCGATCCAAATGTATAGTGCTTCTGAATACTTCTGCCGGTAGGGGTGTAGTAGCGAGCTACGGTAAGCCTGAGTGCGGAGTTGTCGGCGAGTGGGATCTGCTCTTGAACCAGCCCTTTTCCAAAACTTCTACGGCCTATGATGGTTCCCTTGTCGTTGTCCTGTAAGGCTCCGGCAAGAATTTCGCTGGCAGAGGCAGAAAATTCGTCGATAAGGATGACGACCTTATCATTTTTGCAGGTTGCTTTGCCATCGGAGTAGAGGTTTTGCCGCGGACGAGCGTTTCCTTGCGTATACACGATGAGTCTGCCCGCAGGAAGGAATTCGTTGGCAATTTGGACCGCTTGATCGAGAAATCCTCCGGTATTACCTCTTAAGTCAAGGATCACACTTTTCATCCCCTGCTTGTGGAGCTTATTCGTAGCCTCAAAAAATTCTTGATAGGTTGAACGAGCAAATCGGGCAATTTTTATGTATCCAATGGAATCGTTTACCATGTAGGACGCATCGATACTGTAAAGTGGAATTCTGTCGCGGGTAATGGTGACGTCGATCAACTCTTTAACTTCGCTTCGTTTTAAGCCAATCTTTACCTTACTTCCGTTGGGTCCCCTAAGTCTCTTTACAATGCTGTCCTGATCCATTTTAACCCCGGCAATAATCTTCCCGTTTACGGTTACAATTCTGTCGCCAGGCATCACGCCAACTTTCACGGAAGGGCCTCCGGGTACGGTAGAAATCACCACAACGGTGTCGCTAGTTACGTTAAAGTGAACACCTATTCCACTAAACTCACCATCGAGGGGTTCGTTAACCTCGGCTAGTTTTTCGGCGGGAATATATACTGTATGCGGATCGAGCCCTTTTGCAATGGCTTCTAAGGCTTTTTCCTCAAGACGTTTGACCGATACCGTGTCGACGTATTCATCCTGTATGAGTTTTAGGACACTTTGTATTTTATCCGATCCTGAATTGGGGAAGAATAGTGCTGTTGGGGTGTTGCTCCTATGGAGTGAACTTCCTATAAAGATTCCAACTACTACCGCAAGTGCCAAAAGCAACGGTAGCCAAATCTGACGTTTTGTGTTTTCGTAACCCATGAGTGGTGGTTTATAAGGTTATTTGGTCAACTACGATGTTTGCTCTTTTTAGAATCGCAAGGCCATCGGTGTTATGGTATTGGTCGAGGTAAACTACGCGCTTAATTCCAGCTTGAATTATCAATTTGGCGCATTCAACGCAAGGAGAGGCTGTTACATAAAGGGTTGCGCCATCGCTGCTGTTGTTGCTTTTGGCCACTTTGGTAATGGCATTCGCCTCGGCGTGGAGCACGTATGCCTTTGTTTTTCCCTCCTCATCTTCGCAAATGTTTTCGAAGCCCGAAGGTGTTCCGTTGTAGCCATCGGAAATAATCATTCGGCCCTTAACGATGAGTGCCCCCACCTGGCGACGTACACAATAGGAATTTTTAGACCATATCTGGGCCATTTCCAAGTAACGCCTGTCGAATTGCTCCTGTTTGTTCCCATAAGGGAATTGATCCATATTGCTCATTTTACCTGATTTAGGGGTAAAAAAAAACCCTCAAAAGAGAGGGTTTAGTGTAATGAAGTACCCGGAGCCGGGATCGAACCGGCACGGTATTACCATTGGTGTTTGAGACCAACGCGTCTACCAATTCCGCCATCCGGGCATTACACAAAGAACTTTGGGAGTGCGAATATAGATATTTGTTTCTAAGTGACAAAATATATTTTCACTCCCTCAGCCTACTTTACCCTAATATTTTCGTTAACTAGTTTAAATGCTGTAGCTTTAATTCCTTCTTTATCTATCCCACATTCTCGATAAAGTTCGGTTGGTGATCCATGTTCGATAAATTTATCAGGGATTCCAAGCCTCACGACCTGCGGCATGTTCGCTTTGCTGCAGAAATACTCGAGCACTGCACTTCCAAAACCGCCTGCAAGTGCTCCGTCCTCCAGTGTAATTATTTTTTGAAAGCGTAGTCGTACTTCTTCCAGAAGTTCTTCGTCTAGGGGTTTTAAAAACCTCATATCGTAAATAGCAACCTCTATATCTATAAGCGATAACTCGTTGGCTGCTTTGATGGCTTCGTTTCCAATTGGGCCTATGCAAAGGATGGCTAAATCGCGACCTTCCCGCACAAGTTGCCCTTTACCCTTTGCCAATGCTCGGAACGGTTTTTTCCAATCAGTTAGTTCTCCTCTTCCTCTTGGATAGCGAATTACCCAAGGGCCCTGATTGTCGAGTTGGGCCGTAAACATCATGTTTCGAAGTTCTACCTCATTTAGAGGGCTAACAATAGTAATGTTGGGGATTGGGCGAAGGAAAGCCATATCGAAAACGCCATGATGAGTAGCACCATCTTCTCCCACTATTCCTGCCCGATCTAAACACATTACAACCGGAAGGTTTTGCAGCGCAACATCGTGGATTATTTGGTCGTAAGCTCGTTGCGAAAAAGAGGAGTAGATATTGCAGAACGGAATGTCCCCTTCGGCTGCCATGCCTGCAGCAAATGTAACCGCATGCTGCTCAGCAATGCCTACGTCAAATGCTCTTTCGGGGAGTTTATCCATAAGAATATTCATGGAGCAACCGCTGGGCATCGCTGGGGTTATTCCATAGATCTTTGGGTTCATTATGGCTAGCTCCAGCAACGTTTCACCAAAAACATCTTGATACTTTGGTGGAAGCGGTTTTTCATGTTTTACCACAATCTGCTTGCCGGTTTCCCGATCGAAGAGTCCCGGTGCATGAAATGCAGTTTGGTTCTCTTCCGCTGGTTTATACCCTTTTCCTTTGGTGGTAATGCAGTGTAGTAACTTGGGTCCTGGTATATCTTTAAGGTCGTTAAGGATTTTTACGAGGTATTCAACATCGTGCCCATCCACAGGACCAAAGTAGCGCAGGTTTAGCGATTCAAAAAGGTTGCTTCGGTGTAATAATGCTGATTTAACCGAGCCCTCGAGTTTTTGCACCAATCTTCGGGCTTTCGGGCCTAAGTTCTCGAATTTGCCAAGCGCATTCCAAACGTCGGTTTTGAATTTGTTGTAAGTTTTCGAGGTGGTTATATCCAGCAAATACTCCTTGAGCGCACCAACATTAGGATCGATAGCCATGTTGTTGTCGTTGAGGATTACCAGAATGTTGGCATTGTTGGCTCCCGCATTATTGAGTCCTTCAAAGGCCATACCACCAGTCAATGAACCATCGCCTATAACTGCAATAACCTGACGTTGTTCGCCTTTCTTTTGGGCTGCAATTGCCATTCCTAAGGCAGCCGATATCGACGTGGACGAATGCCCAACACCAAATGAATCGAAAGGACTCTCCTTCCGATTGGGGAAACCGCTAATTCCCTTGTATTTACGGTTTGTATGGAAAACGGATTTTCGTCCAGTAAGAATTTTGTGCGCGTAAGCTTGGTGCCCAACGTCCCAAACTAGCCTGTCGTATGGAGTGTTAAAAACGTAATGCAGCGCTACGGTAAGTTCTACTACTCCAAGGCTCGCCCCGAAATGGCCCGGATTGCACGATACTGAATCAATGATAAAATCCCGTAACTCACTGCACACTGGTACAAGATCCTCTTCCTTAAGTTTCTTAAGATCCTCGGGATTGTCAATTTTTCCTAGAAGGGGATATCGGTTGGGCATTATTTGCAATTATTTTCGGTTGTTGGTTAAGAACGAAAACACAAACGCTTTGTTTTCGCTTAGTATAACTTTAATGATCATTAACAATTGTTATCCAAACATGTTTGCTAAAGTTGCGCTCGTACTATTTCAGGAACGAGCACAAATTTACACTTATTTAGTTAAAACGGAATTTTGCACTACGTCTATCCTCAAAAGCTTTTGCGAAATCCTAAAAATTGGCTTAGGTTTGTATATAACTTAGTTTGCTTCAAAATCTGTGGATTATATTGTTCTTTTGCGATTTGGATCAAAATGAGTAAAGTTAAATAGGCTAAATGGTTAATTACTACAATATGAATAGATATAGTACCAAGGCATTATTAGGGCTAGCAATCATTTTGCTGGTGGCCTGTGTTCCCGCTAAAGAGTTTCGGGCACTTCAAGATAAGCATCAAAAGAGCGAGGCTGAAAGAGAAAGGTTCTCCGACGAAAATCAGGCATTAAATGTTAAGAATAGTGAGTTGGATAGTAAGGTGAAAGTTGCTCAAGCGGATGTCGATCGTTTGCTTGCCGACAGCCTACGCCTATCTCAGGAATTTAAAGGGTTAAGCGAAGAACATAACGGTCTTAAAAAGCGCTATGCCGATTTGGAATTGGCTCAAAACTCATTGCTCAATAGTAGTGTGTCGGAGACTAAAAAGTTGCTTAAGCAGCTCCAAGAAAACCAAGTTGAGTTGCAGCGTCGCGAAGATGCTTTGCGTGAGTTGGAGCGCAGACTTAATCAGCGCAAGCACGATTTGGATAAACTTCAGTCCGATTTAGTAACGATGCAAACAGACCTGGAATCAAGAAATGCGCGGTTGCTTGAACTGGAGAGGATATTGAGCCGGAAGGATTCCGTTGTAATTGCGCTTAGGAAGAAGGTTTCCGATGCTCTTCTTGGGTTTGAAGGGAAGGGTCTTACCGTTACTGTTCATAATGGAAAGGTATATGTGTCGCTTGAGGAGAAGTTGCTTTTCAAATCGGGCAGCTGGGAAGTAGACCCTAAGGGTGCTGATGCCATTAAGAAGTTGGCCGATGTGCTTGCCGTTAATTCGGATATCAACGTGATGATCGAAGGCCATACGGATGATGTTCCTTACAATGGAAAAGATCAAATCATCGACAACTGGGATTTGAGTGTAAAGCGGGCTACCTCTATCGTTCGGATTATTCTTCAGAATAAAAAAGTTGATCCAAAGCGCGTGTTGGCAAGTGGTAGGAGTCAGTTTTTACCGGTTGATGCGGCAAAAACTTCAGAAGCAAGGCAGAAGAATCGCAGAACTGAGATTATTCTTACGCCAAAACTCGATGAGTTGCTCGATATTCTTGATAATAAGTAAGATTCCATATTCATAACAATGCGACGATTGGTTGGCATTATTCAATCCATAACCCCTGCTCGGCTCTTAACCCTTGCAGGGGTTTGTTTTGGGTTTGTTTTGTCTCGGTTGCTGAAGCGACCTATACTTTTTTCTTCTCCGTCGTTTCTTACCGTTGAGCCCGTTTGTGGCTGCAACTTGCAGTGTCCCGAGTGTCCTGTGGGAACAAATGAACTCGTTCGCCCACGAGGACAGATTAGTTTGGAAACGGTTGATTCAATAATTGAGCATTTGGGTACAAAGGCTATTTGGGTAAATCTCTACTTTCAAGGAGAGCCCTTACTACACCCGAACCTTCCCGAAATCGTGGCACACTTTTCCAAGCGAAAGATATTTACTTCAATATCTACCAATGGGTTACTCTTAACCGCAGAAATGGTTGATGGGTTGCTGGAGGCCAAACTAAAAGAAATTATTTTTTCGATTGATGGGGCTAGTGAGGAGGAATACTTAGCCTACCGCAAGGGTGGCTCTTTCAGTAAGGTGGTTGGAAATATTCAAATGGTAGCGGCCAAACGAAAGGCTATGGGGCTGCTTTTTCCACGCATTGTTTTCCAATCGCTTATCACCTCCGCCAACGAGGGCAATCTGAAAAACATTCGTCGATTTGCTAAATCGGTAGGAGCCGATGCGGTGGAGTTGAAGACTCTCAATCTTAGCCATGCAGCGGATTCGAATAATTTATTACCATCCAAGAGCAAGTTTTCGCGATATAGTAATCTCGGCAAAAAGCAGAGTAGGCTATCCTGCTTTCGACTTTGGAGTAATACTGTAATAGCGTGGGATGGTAGAATGGCCCTCTGCTGTATGGACAAGGAGGTGGATGCTATTTGTGGTGAGGTTTTCTCATATCCAATAAACAGTTGGAATTCAGTGCAATTAAATGGAATTCGTGCAAGGTTATTGACCGGAGTTGATATACCCAGAATATGTTCTCGTTGTTCTCTCCACACGCTTTGATTGCTGCCCTTTGTTATAAGAGAAGCCTTTCTGTCAATTTGAACAATATTAATGCATTATATCCAGCCATTCCACCTCGTTTTGAACATAGTCAAGAAACCGGATGAGGTCGGTTGTCTTAATTACGATACTGGCAGTGTTGCTGCATGGGTGGAAACTAACCTTGGTGCCTTTCCGAATGTCGCTATCAATAAAAAGTTTGACATGATTATTTTTATCGTTGATAAGAGCAAGGGGCGTTACCGAACCTGGTTTTATTCCAAGAAACTTGCTCATTCTCTCTTCGGAGGCAAAGGTTAACTTTCCTTGGTGTAACATTCCCTCCAAGGTTTTCACATCAAGTGTTTTTCTATGATCAAAAACCACTAGGTAATGTCTATCTCCCTTGTGGTTTCTGAAAAAAAGATTTTTACAGTGCGTCGCCTCAATGTCTTTCCAGTATTTCATTGCCTCCTCTATTGTTGGCGTTGGAGGGTGTTCATAGTATTCGAACGAAATGCTTAACTTCTCTAATAACTCAAATAGTTTAGGGTCTCCGTTCATATTAAGTATTAGTCTGGCTCTTTTGATTGTTTTTTCCAAATATAGCAATCACAATCCTAAATCGACTTGCTGCTTTTTGATTTATTTTCTCTTTCCTCGTATCTTGCACCATCTATTGCCTGATAAACACTAACTAAATAATATGCGAAGAATTCTTCTTTATTTTGCCTCATGCCTTCTTCTGATAATCTCTGTTGTATGGCTTATCCCGTCGACACGGTATCTTATAAAAACGATTAAATACCAAGAACCCGGAATATACGATCGTGATCTGTTTCAATCGGCAGTAGTCGAATCGAAAGAGCGTACATTCGACCTACCCACCGGTACCGGATTTGGACAAGTAATTTCCGATTCTTTAGTGCAGGCTATGGCTAGTTATGAAACCACCGCATTTCTTGTGGTAAAAGATTCTACCATCATTACCGAGAGGTATTCTTTAGATGGCGATCGTGATTCTCTTTCCAATTCTTTTTCGGCGGCTAAGAGTATTGTTGGTGTTTTGGTGGGTGCTGCCATTGCCGATGGAAAAATCAAATCGGTGGACGAACCTATTTCTGCTTACATCACCGAATTTAAAAGTCACGATGTTGGCTCTGTAACCATCAAAGAGTTGCTAACCATGAGTTCGGGTATTCGCTGGGATGAGGGTTACTCCTCGCTTTTTGGTCCAATAACTAAGGCCTACTATGGGACAAATCTTGAGGGACAAATGTTTTCCCTTGGTCTAAAGGCGAAATCGGGCGTTAAATTTGAATATCAGAGTTGTAACACGCAGTTACTTGCTATGGTAGTGGAGCGAGCTACCGGAATGTCTTTGCCTACCTATACTTCCATTAAGTTATGGAAGCCCATCGGTGCCAATCGTTCGGCTCACTGGAGCCTTGATGACGAGGGCGGTGTGGCCAAAGCTTATTGCTGTTTTTATGCAACGGCAAGGGACTTTGCTCGGATAGGGTTAATGGTGCTCAATGGCGGAAAATCTATTACAGGGCAAACGATTGTCGATTCCACCTATTTTAGCCAAATGGTTGCGCCTGCGAATCGTCTAGTGGATACCGACGGCAAAGGAGTCGATTTTTATGGATACCAGTGGTGGTTGGTAAACTATCACAATAAGGAGATAATCTATGCACGTGGGATTCAGGGCCAATATATATTTGTTATTCCTTCCGATAATATGGTCGTGGTGCGGCTGGGTCATCAACGCAGCAAAGTTAAGGTGGGTCAGCATCCTACGGATATTTTTGTGTATCTTGATGCCGCTTTTGCATTGTTAAAAAACTAAACTTATCAATAAATGTATGGAGAAGCTTAGAGTTAAGCTGCTGGCCTTTGCCAATGCCGATGACGGTGTTTATACAAGAGGAAAAAAGCGTTTCCTGAAAGTTTTAAATAAGGATCAAGTTGAGTTTGTTGATGAGCATCCCGATGTGTTGCTTTTTCTTACTGGTGGGTCTGAAAGAGCTGCTGTTACGCTCGTAGAAGAGTATAAGTTTTACCTTATGCTTGCCTGCAGCGACGATAATTCATATGCTGCTGCAACCGAGGTAAAGGCTTGGTGTAACCAGAACCATGTCTATACTCATTTAGCTGATCTCGATCAACCAAATCTACCTTTGTTGGTTGAGGATTTTTACCATGTTAAAAATGGATTGCTTCGCCTTAAAGGAAAACGGCTTGGACAGATAGGAAATGTTTCCGATTGGCTTGTTGCTAGCACTATTTCGCCTTTTGTTCTTAGCACTCGCTTGGGAATCGAATTGGTGAAACTAGACTGGGTCGAATTACCATCTCGCAACGATCTTTCGGCACCTTCCTATTTTGCTGAAGCCTATGCAGGTCCTGGCAAGCACATTGATAGTGCCAAAATGGAGGAGGCCGGAAAAGTATACGAACAACTAGCAAGGGCTATCTCAACGCATAATCTGCAAGGCATCACAGTAGAATGCTTTCCTTTGGTTACCGACTGTAAGGTTTCCGCTTGCCTTGCCCTTTCAAAGTTCAATGGCGATCTTTTAACAGCAGGCTGTGAGGGTGATCTTTGCAGTGCTGCAGGAATGATGCTTGCGCGCGAAGTTTGTGAAGTAGTTCCATGGATGGCCAATACGGTTGGAATTAACAATGGTATGGGTCTATTCGCCCATTGTGCGGTTCCGCTCAATTTACTTAAAGAGTTTTCGCTCGATACACATTTTGAAACTGACGAAGGTCTTGCTGTTCAGGGGTATCTTAATGCAAAAGAGGTAACCATCTTTCGAGTAGATAGTACGCTGAGTAGGATATTTATTTCCAAGGCAACTGTGAAACGGATCCCCAAGATGAAAAGTGCATGTCGTACTCAGGTGGAAGTTGCTTTAACTGAAAGTGCAACAGAATACTTCCGAAATAATCCATTTGGGAATCATCATTTGTTGTTACCCGGGAATCATGTCCAGCGGTTAAAGTTGGCTGCGAATGCTTTAAAAATGATTATCGTAGAATAAAAAAAAGCGGCGAAAGCCGCTTTTTTTATACCGTAAGAATATCTTTTTCCTTTTTCTCAAAGATATCTTCCACTCTTTTTCCGAAACCATCGGTAATCTTTTGGATTTCAACTTCTGCATCTTTTGCCACGTCTTCGGCCAAGCCATCTTTTTGAGCCTTTTTAATTGCTTCATTCCCATCTCTTCGGGCATTGCGAATGCTAACGCGGGCATTTTCGGCTTCTTGCTTAACCATTTTCACAAGGTCTTTACGTCGATCCTCGGTAAGGGCTGGGATCACAAGCCGAATTACCTCTCCGTTGTTTTGAGGATTCAGGTTCAGGTTGGCGGTCAGAATGGCCTTTTCTATGGGATCAATCATTTTCTTTTCCCAAGGAGTAATGGTTATAGTTCTAGCATCGGGCGCTAAAACGCTGGCAACATTTGTGAGGGGGGTCATGGAGCCATAATAGTCAACCATCACATTGTCTAGAACGTGAGTACTAGCCTTTCCTGCTCTAATGGTAAGAAGCTCGTTTTCAAGGTGCATAACGGCTTTTTCCATTTTCTGGCTGGTTTGGGTCACAATATCCTTAACTTCAGTCATGATCTTTGGATTTCAGTAGGTTGGCTAAAATTATCTAATTTTTCACTAAAGTCCCAATTTTTTCGCCTAAAATTACTTTCGTTAGATTTTTAGGCTTGTTCATATCGAAAACAACAATGGGAAGATTGTTTTCGCTGCACATTGTAAATGCGGTTAAGTCCATTACCTTTAATTGCTTAGAGTATGCCTCGTGAAAGGTAATCTCCTCGAATCGTACGGCTGTAGGATCTTTTTCTGGATCGGCGGTGTAGATACCATCGACACGGGTTCCTTTAAGCAACACTTCTGCCTCAATTTCCACACCACGCAGAGCTGATGCTGTATCGGTGGTAAAGAATGGATTGCTTGTGCCGCCGGCAAGAATTGCTACGACTCCTTCGTTGAGGAGTTCGCGCGCTTTGTGAGCGCTGTAGTATTCACCAATTGGTTCCATGCGGATTGATGTGAGCACTTTTGCTTTCACACCTTGGTTGGTAAGCGCCGATTCGAGCGCAAGGCTATTAATAATGGTGGCAAGCATGCCCATTTGGTCTCCCTTAACGCGATCGAAGCCTTTGCTTGTTCCGGCCAGACCACGAAAAATATTTCCTCCACCAATAACAACGGCAACTTGTGCTCCTTCCTTCACTGCAGCGCCAATCTCTTGAGCATAAGCATTGAGCATCTCCGTGCTAATGCCATAGTTTTGTTCGCCCTGCAGCGATTCGCCGCTTAACTTGAGCAATACTCGTTTATATTTAACCATTTTTGCCTTAAAGATATTGTTTTTTATTTCTATAAAGCGTAAAAAAAGAGGGCATTTAGCCCTCTTTATATTGACGGTTGTAATATTAATCGTTGAGAGTGAATCTCTTGAAACTTACAACCTTTACCTCAGCATCAACAGCCTTAAGGTGTGCCTCAACCGAAACCTTGGCATCCTTAATGAAGTCTTGTGAAAGGAGTGTGCTTTCCTTGAAGAATTTACCGAGTTTTCCTTGGGAGATTTTCTCTACCATGTTCTCTGGTTTGCCTTCAAGACGAACTTGCTCACGAGCAATGTGCAACTCTTTTTCAATAACTTCGGCAGGGCATTGATCCTTGTCGATAGCTACTGGATTCATAGCTGCAACTTGCATGGCAATGTCCTTGGCATCTTCAAGACGTATTGTCTTTGAGAAACCAACTAAGGACGCAAGCTTCTTATTGGTGTGAATGTAGGGAGCACAGAAACCAGCTTCAACTTTGTCGTAATAGGCAAGGTTGAATTTTTCTCCAGTGATACCCGACTTTTCAGCTACAACGTCAGCAATGGTTTTGCCGTTGAGAGGTAGTGCCAAAAGAGCGGCGAGATCAGCTGGAAAGCTGCTGAGCGCTACATCTAGTATTTGGTTTGTAAGAGCGATGAAATCGTTGTTTTTAGCAACAAAATCAGTTTCGCAGGCAAGGCAAACGATGATACCCTTCTTGCCATCTTCGGAAACCTTGGAGAGAACTACCCCTTCGGTAGCATCACGGTCGGCTCTTTTGCTGGCAATAAGTTTCCCTTTTTCACGAATAATGTCCTGCGCTCTTTCATAATCGCCGTTGGCTTCTTCCAAAGCCTTTTTGCAGTCCATCATACCGGCACCGGTCATTTTTCTGAGTTTTGCAACATCGGCGGCACTAACTTGAGCCATATTATTTCGTTTTAATGGTTAACAATTGGGTTATTCAGCTGCTTCTGGAGCAACTTCGTCTGCTTGTGCAGCTTCTTCTGCGGGAGCAGTCTCGTCATCCTTTTTAGGGGCAACTTTGCGTGCTCTCATTTTGCCACCCTCAACCTTTTTTTCTTTAGGCTGAGAATCCTTGTCGCTGTCCTTGTCGGCTTTTCTTTCGTCAAGTCCCTCTTGGATGGCCTTAGCCATGATGTCTACAATAAGGGTGATAGACTTAGATGCGTCGTCGTTAGCTGGAATTACGAAATCGATTAGTGTTGGATCACAGCAGGTATCTACCATTGCAAAAACCGGAATGTTAAGCCTTTTGGCCTCTCTAACTGCAATGTATTCTTTCTGCACATCGATAACGAAAAGTGCTGCGGGAAGACGGGTAAGGTCCGAAATAGAACCAAGGTTCTTCTCTAGTTTCGCGCGTTGACGGGTAATTTGAAGTACCTCACGCTTCGAAAGGTTGCTGAAGGTTCCGTCGCTGAAAAGTTTGTCGATGTTCGACATTTTCTTAACGGCCTTGCGGATAGTTGGGAAGTTGGTAAGCATACCACCGGGCCAGCGCTCGGTAACGTATGGCATATTCACTGCCTTGATTTTTTCTGATACGATATCTTTTGCCTGCTTTTTAGTTGCAACAAACAAGATCTTACGACCCGATTTGGCTATTTGCTTAATTGCATTGGCAGTTTCGTCAATCTTAACTACCGTTTTGTGCAGGTCAATAACGTGAATACCGTTACGCTCCATAAAGATATAAGGAGCCATTTTGGGATTCCATTTCCTCTTTAAGTGACCGAAGTGAACTCCGGCATCGAGTAATTCTTGGAAATTTGTACGTGGCATTTTTTGTCCGTTTTTTTGTTTTGTTTCAACTACCGAGTAGCAACGTGTGTTGGTCCCAGTAATTTCATCCCATTAACAACTTTCGAGTAGTACTTTTCAAGTAGTCCCAAAAGTTTACCATTCTGTGAGAACGGAAAAGACTAGCGTTTGGAGAATTGGAATCTCTTTCTTGCTTTTGGTTGACCAGGTTTCTTACGCTCTACTTCACGTGGGTCACGTGTCATCAAACCGAAAGGTTTAAGCATAGCACGAATTTCTGGATTTACTTCAACCAAAGCTCTAGATATACCAAGACGAAGCGCTTCTGCTTGTCCGGTAATTCCACCGCCAACAAGGGTTGCTTTCACGTCAAACTTGCTGTCGTTACCCGAAAGCAAGAAAGCTTGCTTAACGATGTATTGAAGCACTTTTGATGGAAAATAAACCTCAAGAGGTTTCTTGTTGATGGTAATTACTCCTGTGCCTTCTGAAAGGTATACACGAGCAATTGCTGCTTTTCTCCTTCCGGTGGTGTTTGTTACTTCCATGGCCATTATTTAATTTTTTTAAGTTCGAGAGCCGTTGGTTGTTGAGCCTCATGTGGATGCTCATTGCCAGCGTAAACGAAAAGGTTTCTGAAAAGCTGTCTGCCAAGGATGCCCTTTGGAAGCATGCCTCTTACAGCCATCTCAATAACGGCAATTGGTTTCCGGCTAAGGTAGTCCTTAGGAGTAGCAAAACGTTGTCCGCCTGGGTAACCCGTGTGGCGTACATAAACCTTATCGGTGAGCTTCTTTCCGGTTAAGCGCACCTTTTCGGCGTTAATAATAATTACGTTGTCCCCGCAATCGGAGTGCGGAGTGAAACTTGGTTTGTTCTTGCCTCTTAGAATTAATGCAACTCGCGAAGAAAGACGACCCAAGACTTCGTCGTTAGCGTCGATTACAACCCACCCTTTTTGTGCAGTGGCTTTGTTTACCGACACAGTCTTGTAGCTTAAAGTGTCCACTTTTACTCTTTTGTTTTAGTTAATACCTGTTATTTGTGATCCAACAATCCCACTATTAGCGGGGCAGCAAAAGTAGAATTATTCGAGAAATTTTCCAACTATTCAACAAATTATTTTATAGATGGTTACAATATAGGTTTTTGCGTAATCGTTTCCATTGCGTATTTTTAGCCCGAATTCGTATCAAAAAATATTTTTTATGCTTTCTCGCTCGGCACATCGACTCCTCTTTTTGTTCTTTTCGGCCTTGGTGGCCTTCGCTCTTCCGTTAAATGAGGTTGGCGTTAGTGTTGGATTAATTGGATTAGTTGTCAATTGGGCTTTTGAGTGGCGCTACCGAAAATTCTTTCATTCGTTCCAGGGGGCACGCCCATTATTATTTTTTCTAGGTATCTATTGTCTTGTAATCGTTGGACTGATTTTTACTGCTGATTTCTCTTGGGCTCTGCATGATTTAAGAATTAAACTTCCCTTGCTTTTGGTGCCGATTGTTTTTTTCTCGAGTGATCGATTGCAGGAGAAGGAATTACATCTAATTTTATTAGCGCTCATAGCTGGAGTTTTTGTTGGATCTGTAGCCAGCATGCTCGTGTTTTGGCAGGTGATACCGATCGAGTTGACCTCAAGCAGATCTATTTCACTTTTTATTTCTCACATACGATTTGCTTTACTTATTTGTATGGCTGTTGCTGCTTTAGTATATCTCATGCGTGAGCGGTATCGCACGTTGCCAACAATTTTAAAAGTTCTCGGAGGGCTTCTCGTGGTGTGGTTTGTAATGTTTACGTTTATTCTACAGTCTATTACCGGCATGGTCATTATGGTTCTACTTTTTACTGGATTCATGGTTGGGCGGATTCGTGCAATTTCGAATCCCATGTACCGATTGTGGGCTTACTCTTTTTTTGGTGCTGTAATTCTAATAGGTGCATCAATGATTACCAAAACTATTTCGTCGTATTATACTGTAGAGATAGTTGATCCGGCCATAGATACCTATACAACAGCAAACGGACGCGCTTACTCTAAAGGTTTGTCATCTCAGGAACGGGAAAATGGTCATTATGTCGATTTGTTCGTTTGCGAAGAGGAACTTGAACGGGAATGGAACCGCAGGGGGAATCTGCGATACAACGAAGTAGGTAAAGACGGTTTTCTTGTGCAGTATGCACTAAAGCGTTTTTTAACGTCGAAGGGACTGCAAAAAGATTCGATAGGGGTGTGGTCGCTTAGCAAAGATGAGGTTTGTGCCATTGAGAAGGGTGTTGCAAATGTTCTCGATATGAGTCCGTTTAGTATTAAGGGGAAAATTTATCGATTGGTTAGAGAGGTGGACTTATACAATAGAGGTGTTGATGTGGGAGGGGCCTCATTGGCACAGCGATTTGTTTATTGGAAGCTTGCGGCGCAAATATTCTCGGAGAACTGGTTGGTTGGTGTAGGTACAGGAGATGTGAAAGAAGCCTATAAGCAAAAGTATATCGAGAATCCTTCTCTTTTGGAACCAAAATTTCAACTTCGTGCGCACAATCAGTATATTACGATGTTTGTGACCTATGGGATTTTTGGGGGTGTTTTCTTTTTGATTGCCCTCTTTTATCCTATAATCGCATTAAGAGCATGGAAAGAGCCGTTGGTATTAGCTTTTGCTATTATTTTGATGCTGAGTATGCTCAACGAAGATACCTTAGAAACACATATAGGAGTATCGTTCGCAGCCTTTTTCTATTCAGTGTTATTTTTTGGGTGGTTGAGACAATCGAAATCTTTAAGTAAAAATGTGACGGATGCGTCTCGATAGTTTATTGTACCAGCGAGACGTTTTGGTGCTAGCTCCGGAGTTAGTTGGTCCTGTTTTGGTTCGAAAGTTCGGCGATGATTACATCAGTTGCCACACTATCTATGGATGTTGAGTTTTATAGAGGCGTTGAAGATTTTGTCTGTTATAGTAGGTATAACTATCCGCATGTGTTGCTCTGCGCATTTGTGTCTACTATTCTATGGATTAGTATCGAAATAGCCTTTGCGCTATTTTGTGGGTAGCGGTGTCGCCCTTACCTTACCTAAGAAGAACTCCTGACCTAGACTAATCGTTAACCCATAGTAGTAATCGAGACCATGGAGTGCTAGGTTCTGAAAAACACCAGCTTCAAAACCGAGACGCCCTACACCTTTAATCTCTCGAAGAACGGTGCATTTCCCAAATATAACCTCGATGGTAGGGTAGGTAATAGTATTAACCTCTGGGATGGCTGACATAAAAAGTTCTTCTCCCTTGGCCGACATAAATTTATGTCCATGCCAGTAACCAAGGTTTAAAGTTACGCCCTTTGTGTTGTAGAATCCTTTAACAAAGAGTGCCGATCCTTTTTCGAAAGCTTGTTGCTTCTGAGGCGAAAGGTCTTTAAATGTCATATCCATAATCGTAAGGCCAAACTGCTTGTACTTGCACGTTAACCCTGTGGCTAAATTGTATAGCGTTAGAAGTGTTGTGTCTATGGCTATATTTTGTCCTCCTCTATGGTAAAATGTTTGCTGAAATGGTAGCTCTAATGAAAAGTCATTTGTTGTAAACAAGGGGATTTGGAGCGAAATTCCAGCAAGGAATCTTTCCTGAAAAGGATCGTTGGGTAGGATAAAGGATTCCCACGAGATCCAGAAGTCTGCCCATAATTTTTCTCGTTCGATTTTCATTTGAACGCCATTTTCCACCGCCTTGGTGTAGAGCAATTCTTCTTTTAGTAGAGGTTGTTCCAGCTTATGTCGATCGAGGGTGTAGAAACTTCCGAGTATAACCTTTATGTCCGGACGAAGTTTCATGCTCACGGAGAGGAGTGGTTGTATTTTTGCAAGCGTGTCTCTTCCCGAATAGTTTAGCAAATGGACCCCTGCCCGGACGTTTAACCCCTGAGTGGGTCGGTAGCTAATCATTGGCTGGAGCCAAACACCAGGAAGGGTTGTTCCTTCCTTTATCTTATTGAAATACTCATAGTTCTGAAAGAATCCTCGTGATTGTAATTCTAAGAATACCGACCCGGAATCGCTAGGAGGAATACCGCCCTCCTTTTCTTGGGCTGATCCAATAAATGGAATTAGGTTGAAGAAAAAAAATAGTCCCGCCAATACACTCAGTTTGGCTCGAGAGAGGAGAATCATATACCGAAAGAGTTTGCTGCCAATATACAACCAATTGTTTTACCTTTACCCCGGTTTCCAATATTTAGTAATGCCGTCTGCATGGTAAATTTATTTCGAAGATGGGGGATAGCATCGCTTGTTTTTGCGCTCTCTCTTATCCTATATTTTCTCTCGCTCGAACCCACTGTAAGTTTCTGGGATTGTGGTGAATTTATTGGAGTGGCTTCGGGTTTACAAGTTAGCCATCCTCCAGGGGCACCCATGCATACGCTACTTGGCCGTATTTTTATTATAGTTTTTGGGAATAAATCTGCTGCTTTAGCGGTGAACATGCTCTCGGCAGTTGCCTCTGCTTTAACTATCCTTTTGTTATACCTTACTATTAAAAAGGTTTTAACGTTGATTTTCTCATCTAACGGATGGGAAAAGAGGAATTGGGTGCTCGCAATTGAAGGGGCTAGCTTAATAGGTGCATTTACATTTGCGGTATCCGATTCATTTTGGTATTCGTCTGTAGAGGCCGAAGTTTATGCACTTTCGAGCCTATTTACTGCGCTTATGTTCTATCTTTCCGTATCCTTGTTTGATGATATATCAGCTGTGAGTCGCGGAAAACGAGTTTACCTGATCTCACTATTACTTGGAATAAGCGTTGGGGTTCACCAGTTAAACCTTCTTCTTATTCCACCGGTTGTTCTAGTAATCTGGCTTACAGTGTATCGTTTTTCCATGAAAAACGTGATTAAGGGCTTGGTCCTTGGCTTATCCATTTTCCTTTTTGCCTACGCGCTGATTCCTTACATTATTTTTTCTTCTGCCAAACTGTTTGAGTTGCTCTTTGTAAATCGATTAGGACTATTCAAATGGAGCGGAGCATTGTTTTCAATTGTTCTCCTCTTTACGCTTTTTGCTGCGGTTATTTTTTATGCAAAACGCACAGCAAAGCCTTTGCTTGAGATGTGGATTACTACGTCGATGCTTTTTATCATTGGGTTATCTTGTTACCTCGTGGTTCCCATTCGGGCATCGCATAATGTACCTTTAAATACGGGTAAACCCGATAACATCTTTTCTTTTTGGGGGTATGTGCAGCGTGATCAGTATGGATCAACTCCATTGGTCTATGGATCGTATTTCAATGCGCCGGTCGCGAAGGTGGTCTCCAATAATGTGCACTATAGCTATACAAATGGGAGGTATGTAGAATCGTATACCGATGGAAAGGTAGTTTATGAGACTGGTTTTTCCACCGTTTTTCCACGTATGTATAGTCGATCGCCTGAACACGGAAACGCCTATAGTAGTTGGGCTTCAATACCAAAAGCATCTCTCGTTCACGACGATGGCACACCAAAACCTCCTACTTTTGGCCAAAACCTCCAATTCTTCTTCAACTACCAAATTGGGCACATGTACTTACGGTATTTTATGTGGAATTTTGTGGGCCGCCAAAATGATATTCAGGGACATGGTGATTTATTTAGAGGTGGGTGGATTACTGGCTTCAATTGGTTGGATGCTAGCCGTGTTGGAGACTCGCATTTGTTGCCCCAACATTTTTTTGAGAATAGGGGTAGAAATGTATACTTTCTTGTCCCACTTTTGCTCGGTATTGCCGGACTTATTTTTCTTTCCCTTTTTAGTCCTAGGCTTTTGTGGCCAACCGTTTCGTTGTTTATTCTTACCGGTGTTGCCATTGTAGTTTTTCTAAATCAAGCACCTTACCAACCTCGCGAACGCGACTATGCATTTCTTGGGTCGTTTTATGTTTGGTCTATCTGGATAGGTTTGGGTGTGTTTTACCTTGTTCGAACCATTGGCACTTATTTTAATAGTCGCTTTTGGACATGGCTTGTTTTGGCTTTTCTTTTTTTGGCAGCACCCATTAAGATGCTGAGTGAGAATTGGGACGATCACAACCGAAGCAATCGCTACATTGCTCGAAACTTGGCTGTAGATTATTTGCGATCGTGTGCTCCCAATGCAATTCTCTTTACTTACGGCGATAATGACACCTTTCCACTCTGGTATCTCCAGGAAGCCGAAGGATTTAGAACGGATGTGCGAGTGGTGAACATTAATTACCTTGGAACAGGCTGGGGAATTAATCAGCTGCGATTGGCACAGCATAGTAGCGAACCTATAACTTTAGCTGGCAGTGACGACTTTTATACTCGCAATCAAACAAAGGCATTTCCATTAGTTGTAACTCCAAGTTCTCCCAAATCTCTTGGTATTGGTCTTAATAATGGGTTTTTCCAGAAAAATAAAAATAGTGGAATGGAGGTAGTTCCGAGTGTTCTGTCACTCGGGTTGAATGGGGCTTACCTTCCATCTTTTGGTGTTAATTCTGATTCTTGCAGTAGCAATTATGCGATATGGTCTACCAACAAGACCCAACTTAGAATAGGCGATTTATCCTTGCTCGATATTGTTGCCTCCAATGCAAGTTCTCGCCCCATTTATTTTGCCTCAACGGTTCCAAATGCCATTACCCTTGGGCTAGTGGCAATGTCGTCGTGGGAAGGGAATCTTCTTCGATTAAACCCATCTGATGTAACACTGCAAGGAAAACCAAATCTGTCTCTGGCCATTACAAATCTCGTTGATAGTTCCGTTTTGGCAAAATCACATTCCGGTTATTTGGATGATGCAAACCGTAGATTTGTTCGGAACTATTTGCGGCTATACACCGAGTTGGCCGATTCTCTTATTAAAGCGAATAGGATTAGTGACGCCCTTCACGTGCTGGATAGGGGTAGAATGTATTTTGGTGATTATTGTTACGAATGGAATGATATTGCCTTGTCATTTATATCACTATACTATAGTGTAGGACATCAGGCGAGTGCTTCCATAATGGTTGATTTTTTTACTGTTCGAAAATTTCAGGAGTTAGAATACTACAAATCGTTGAGTGCTTCGATGAGAACTTTAGCTCGATTTGATATTGAACGATCGACCAACGCAATGGAAGATGCTATATCTTTGCAGCAAGATTTTGAGAGGAGTATTAATGCAAAATTGACTTTGAAAAAATAATTTTCCAAAAACGGTTATGGCATATTTTAGACCACCAGGCTGGGTTAAAAGAATTTTCCCTGAGTTTATTTGGAGTTTTCCGGAGGAAACCGATTCGGTCTTTCTAACCTTTGACGATGGCCCTATCCCCGAAATTACACCGTGGGTACTGGACCAACTCGATTTTTATGGCGCTAAGGCTACCTTTTTCTGTCTCGGTAAAAATGTTGAAATGCACCCGGAAGTTTTCCAAATGATTAAGGATAGAGGTCACTCTGTGGGTAACCATAGCTACAGCCATATTAAGGGCTGGGGAACTGATTCCCTCGACTATGTTCACGACATTGATCTTGCTGAATCATTGATTACAACTAACCTTTTTCGCCCTCCATACGGACGAATAAAGCCTTCTCAGGTTCATGTGCTTAAGGAACGCTATAAGTTCATTCTTTGGGATGTTCTTAGCCGCGATTACAGCTGGACTCTCTCCGGAAAAGGATGTGCAAAAAATGTTCTAAACGTGGTGCGGCCTGGCTCTATCATTGTTTTTCACGATTCAAAAAAAGCCGAAAAAAATCTTCGCTACGCACTCCCAATTGTGCTTGAAGGACTTAAAGCGAAAGGGTATAAAATGAAGGATATAAGGTTGTAGTTGCTGCATTCTGGTATTACCTTAAATCCGCAACATAAGAGTAAAAATAATCGGGAACCCCTGTAATAATAATCATCACAAGGCTTTCCCGATTAAAATATTTTCACCTACTTAGGTGAAAACATCGTAGCGGATGAAAATTACATATTCTAGCGACACCATCAACTCTTTTGGCGGAATAAATTTTGCAGACAAAATTATCCGGGAGGCCTCTATTTACGACACCATAGACCAAACGCTTGGCATTCGGGGAGTTAAGGCACAGTATTCCTACAGTGATTTGTTTCGATCCTACCTCATGCTGGTTTTATGCGGCGGCGAATGCGCCGAGGATATTACCGAACACCTGCGCTCAGAGCTGAACCAGCTTACCGGATTTCAAG
>NZ_FMYP01000060.1 GCF_900096565.1 Williamwhitmania taraxaci | reverse complement strand
CGTCCCTGTTGCTTTCAGCTGTCGGACATAGTAATTTACCGTATTGCGGTGTATGGCTAAACTTGAAGAACAGCTGCGGTTGCTTTCTCCTTTGATTTTTAACTGAATTAATTGTCGTACATCCATGATATCTATCTTCTTTGCGGCCATATCCCTGATTTAAGTTTCAGCGATAAGATAGAAATCATTCCTTTCAATGGCTCAATGGCGCAATTTGCGTCGAAACGGGTGGCGCAACTTCGACCGAAACAATAGCCTAAATGCACCTAAAAAAGTGGCACAACTTCGACCGAAACGCCTGGCACAACTTGAACCGAAATGGGTGGCACAACTTCGACCGTTTTATCTAGTCGTATTAGCGTGTGCAAATATGCTAGCCTTTTCGCAGAGTATAGACAGTATTTCAAATCAACACAAAAATACGGCTGATAACCTTTTATTAAAGGATAGTAAGCTGGTGATTGGTGGATATGGTGAGGTTCATTATAATCAGCAAATGGATGGCTCAACATACAACAATGGGACCCTCGATGTTCACCGTGTTGTATTACTAATTGGATATAACTTCAATGAAAAAACACAGTTCGTCACAGAATTAGAGTATGAGCATGTTGCCGAGGTGTTTGTAGAGCAAGCATTCTTACAATATAAGTTAAACATCTATCTGAATTTTAGAGGTGGATTAATGCTTGTTCCTATGGGCATTATTAACGAATACCACGAGCCTACAACTTTTAACGGAGTTGAGCGTCCATTAATCGACAATTACATTGCCCCAACTACATGGCGCGAGATAGGCTTTGGTGTGACAGGAAATATTCTATCTGCATCCATTAAGTATCAAGTATATGTAATGAATGGATTCAATGGGTATGATGGTGAAGCCCATCTAAGTGGAAAGAATGGTTTACGCAAAGGTCGCCAAAAAGGCGCTGAGTCGTATATCAGCTCGCCTAACTTTTCTGGAAAAGTTGAATATTATGGTATTCGTGGACTAAACATTGGTCTATCAGGCTATTTTGGAAAAACCCAAAGCACTCTTTACGATGGGGTTGATAAAAAAGATGATACATCTATTGCAATGGCAGATTCTTCGGTAGTTGGGGTTTCCATGTTAGGTTTGGATGCAAGGTATAACTTAAATGGCTTTCAATTGAGAGGTCAATTCTATTACGCAAGTATATCAAACGCCGAACAATACAATGAATTTACAGCAGAAGGAGTTGGTATATTAAACGATTTAGGAAGTTCTATGATTGGGTACTATGCCGAGGTAGGCTACAACGTTTTACGTACATTAAAGACCGAAAAACAACTTGTTCCGTTTGTGCGCTACGAATTTCTTAATACACACAACAGCGTTGAAAGGAATATCAGCAAAAATGTGGGCTATGAGAAGAATGCTATTACTGCAGGTCTAACCTTTACACTTACAAAAGGTGCTGTTGTTAAGGCTGATATGCAATTCGTGAAATCAGGAGGCGATGATAAGTATGCTAAAACCTTGAATCTTGGAATAGGTGTAATGTTTTAATCTCAAAGGGGTCGAATTCCCCGCCCCTTGGGGCGTAATCTTATATTGCGCAAAAAGCAAATAAGCGGAAATGAAAACCAGATGATACCCCGTCCGCTTGCGGCGAGGAACTTCATAAAACCAATATGAATTTGAAAAAGACAATACTGTCATTGATTAGTGCAATTTGTTTCGTTTCTGCGCTGGCACAAACTTCTATTGATTATCAACCCAAAGCGTTACTTAAGACCTTACAAAAAGCCGGGATTACTGATGTATCAACCGTAAAGGAGTTAACGTTGCCTGAATTGAAAAATTTACAGCAAACACTTAATGGTAAATTTTTTAAAATTGAAACGAATAATGTAAGCCAATACAAATACATTTATGTTGGGCGTGTGAACAGTTGCCGTGCAGGTGGCTGTTCTATCACGCACAGCGTAAACAATATTGGAGATTCGGAATACTTTGATTATTACATCCTTTTCGATAAAAACAAAACAGTGCGAGTTGTTACTGTTTTTAATTACCAAGCCACTCATGGGCAGGAGGTAACAGCTAAAGGTTGGTTAAAGCAGTTTATTGGTCACAATGGGTCAGAACCATTAAAAGTTGATAAAAATATTGATGCTATTTCAGGAGCTACAATTTCGGTTTATGCTATTACTTCTGATATTGAAATGAAGACTGCAATATTGGTTAAATTGAGGTAATTTCATTAATCGTTCACCCTATTGGTAAGCACATTGGCAAGCCCCACGAGCCAACGCTCAAACAAAGGGCTTGCCAAAGAGCTTACAAAGCCAGCACAGCTTTCCACTGGGACCAGAGCTTGCTCCCGCACAACAAACAACACAGTTTGTGCTTCAAGGAAAGGTTCGCGCGATTTACCAAAGACTAAAAACGCATAAGCATTACACCATGCTGCTTTTAGACCCAGCCATAGAAAATGTTAATTACTACAAGGAGAACTTCTACCATGGTGAAGATACCTACCTATTCCCTATATTAAATAAGGAGACGCATACTACCGAAACCAGCATTAAGAATAGAATTCACTAAGTCCTAGGCCAAACCAATATGGATTTGAAAACCATAGGTGAAACAATTGAGATAGAAATACCCTTAACAACCTACGTGGCGCGACATACCTTTGCCACCGTTATGAAACGAAGCGGTGTTTCCACCTCCATTATTAGCGAATCGCTGGGACACGATAGCGAGCTTTTTTATTTAAATACACAAATCCCGCTACGGCATGCCCTAGCGGGACTGTTTTTATTGGATATTAAACAAAAATAGATGCCTATTGGGCGTTTCAACATGTTCAGCAGTTTTGGCAAATAAAACCACTGGGGCAAACGATAATTCGGAACGGTTTTCATAAATTTATATCGCCATAGGATTAAAACGAATAGTAATGACGGATTTGTTCCGGAACCGGTATCGAATACCATCGGCACAGGCGGCATGGTGGGATTATGCCAACAATGGGGCGTACTTCATAACCATATGCACCCATGATAGGGTTCATTTATTTGGTAGGATTACAAACGGCATAATGAACCTGTCAGATATAGGAATGGTTGCGCATCAATGTTGGATGGATATCCCCGCACATTTCCCATTTGTGGAATTGGGTGCATTTGTTGTAATGCCCAACCATGTGCATGGGATAATAATTATTGATAACCAGGATAATCAGATAGAGACGCAAAATTTTGCGTCTCCACAGAATCCATCACCACAAAATCCATCACCACAAAACCAAAAATCACAGAACAAATTTGGATCGCAATCGAAAAATTTGGCATCGATAATTCGGGGATACAAAACGGGGGTAACCAAATACGCAACCATGAATAATATTCCATTTAAATGGCAATCCCTATACCATGACCATATCATCCGGAATGATGGGGAATACCTGCGTATTTCGGAATACATTGTAAATAACCCGGCAAAATGGGAACAGGATATGTTTAACAAAAAGGATGGTAAGGGATTGTTTTGAAATTGTTTTGATAGAAACGCCCCGCATTTCTGTAAGGCATTCGACCTTCTTGATGTTTCCGTCCGCTGCTAGTATTATTCTTTTCTAATGCGCTCGTAATCGCTCCTGACTCTCAGTATATTGTTAAAATCGAGTAGGAGAAACGGGATTAGTTCCCGTTTCGACCTCTCACACCACCGTACGTACCGTTCGGTATACGGCGGTTTCTTAATTTACACACGAACAGAGCAATCTTGTTCAATGGTTGTGAAGCTGTTTTCAGCTATCCCCATGTAAGTCTGCCCTCCAAGCTTGATTTCAGTTTCCGACCTATTTGCCACTTGTGAGGTATCTTGCGATATTTTCTGCTTTCTGCCTTTCATTGGGTAACATTCATTTACTTTCACTTCATTAAGATTCAGCCCTTCAATGATTTGTGAGACCTCTGAATATCTCTCTTTTTTTTCAGCTCGTTGCTATCATCTACTATGGCTTCTGCTGACTTCTCACGACAGCTGTTGTCCGTATTTCTGATGATATTCATCTCCACACGTTCGTGAGACCTCCCGAGGTAAGACGAGTAACCTTCTTCCCATATATCGGCATCATTTACACTGTTCTATCTGCTCAGTTTATGGGATTTCGTTTTGTGTTGCAAACTTGTCCTACAACTTGTGCCTGATGATGTTCGTGTTCCTCCGACCAGGAATTTGCCGCCGGCTTCCTTCAGATTCCACCTCGCGATGGACACCCTTGCCTTGAGCTAATGGTTGGCAACTGATAGCCCCCATAACGGACTTGCACCGTCAAATATACTCGCCATGCTCGGCGCACAACAAGAGAGAGATAACATTTGTTATCTCTCTCTTGTAACTTTTGGTGATTCCGTCGCGATTCGAACGCGAGACCCACAGCTTAGAAGGCTGTTGCTCTATCCAACTGAGCTACGGAACCATATTCTTCGGGGTGCAAAAGTATAATAAATTTGGTAAAACCCAAAGAAATACGAAGAAATTTGAAAAGAATATAGTGCCAAAATCACTAACAGTATACTATTGAAGGCTTAGGTGATTTGCTGCAACTAGCCGCGAACAGCACCATCTGCGAGACAACTCATAAATGCAGGGAGAATCAATTTATTCTACAATTGGAAACCACCCCTTGTAGTTAACCATGGCATTCCACATTGGATCGGGAATAACAAGGTTGTGTTGGCTTTTTAGCGATAACGTCACACGAAGGGACTCCGTGCCACCGTTTACTTTCGTTTCCCAGTCGGGCTCCATCAACAACTCACGGCCTAAGGCAACAAGAGGAATCCCTGCCTCCATAACCGATTGGGCGTTTTCAGCCGTTTTAATTGATCCAACACCAATAACGGGGATTCTATCCCCCACCCGCTCGTTAATGATTAGTGTCCGCGGTTTAGTATCGGCAGCGTTGCGCATGGAAGGTCCCCATAAATCCATGGTGGAAATGTGCAGGTAATCGAGCTTTTGCAATGCAAGCGCATCAACCAACATCAAGGTATCTTCGATGGTGATTCCGGGATTCTCAACTTCCTCTGGCGATAGGCGATAGCCCACTACAAATGGTCGTTTAGCATATTTAGCAACGGCATCAACCACCGAGTTAGTTACAGCTAATGGAAATGCCATCCGTTTAGCCACATCACCACCCCAACGGTCGCTCCTGCGGTTGGCGTGCGGGGAGAAAAACTGTTGAAGCAGGTAGGTGTTGGCACCGTGAATCTCCACCCCATCGAATCCGGCAGCAATTGCCCTACGTGTTGCTTCACCAAAAGCCTCGATGGTTTCTAGAATTTGCTCCTCAGTCATAGCAACCGGCAATGCAGCACCCTCGCGAATGGAAGGAATGTTACTAGCGCTTAAAACAACACCACCTGGAACTTCTGCCGCCGGCGACATTCGTCCACCATGGTAGATCTGAAGGATTGCCTTAGCCCCATCGGCCTTGATAGTTTTCGCCATCAGGGTAAGACTAGGTATCATTGCATCCGAATGGGCGCCAATCTGCCCAAAAAAGCCCTTTCCGTGTGGAATTACATATGCACAAGCGGTCACCACCATGCCTAAGCCTTTAGAGCGGCGCTTATAGTAGGCTAACTCTTCATCGGAAACCGTTCCATCGGGATTTCCGGAATAGGTGGTCATGGGGGCCATCACAATTCGATTGGATAGTTCAATTCCAGATATTGGAAAGCGAAAGGGAGTGAAAATTGTATCGGTGGTTATCATTTAAAAAAAGACATTAGTTAGAATATGGAAATAATGAATTGACATGTAAGGAGTTGCTTAATGGGTAGTCTTCATGCATTTCTTGCACGGACAAGCAATCCAGGCCGATCAAGCAATAAAGATGAGTTGAAATGGAGCACGGATTAACGCGGCAGCATGGCTTCCAATGGCTGGATCGGAACGAAAAATATCCCAAATATGAATGGGCAGAAAAGCTAGCATCATAGCCAGAACAATCCATGCCGACCACTGCCGAAACAATGGAATAAACAGCCCAACTCCCACCAAAATCTCCAGCAAACCCGAGAGGAACACAATGGTTTCCCTAAACGGAAAAAAGTTGGGGACAAAAGGAAGATAAAAGAGGGGCTTTAGGATATGGTTAACACCACCATAAATCATAAACAGCCCGAGTAGTAGGGCAAAGACATACTTTACTTTATTCTGCATTGAATTATTTATTAACAGATTTCATTCCTCCCGCATCATAACGCTCCCCATGGATATTCTGCATTAGGGTTCCAATTTGTTTCACCTCATCACCTGTTAGTTCAATACTAACTGCAGCGATATTTTCCAACAGGTTATCCACCTTTGTAGTCCCCGGAATTGGAATGATATCATTACCTTGATGAAGAAGCCAAGCTAGCGCCAGCTGCGAGGGTTTACAACCCTTTGCGTGAGCAATTTGCTCAACCAACTTTAGCAGATGAAGGTTCTTGTCAAAATTATCGCCCTGGAATCGAGGAGAAAAACGACGATAATCATCAAGAGGTAAATCGTCAAAAGTCTTAAATCGTCCAGTAAGGAATCCTCGGCCTAAAGGACTATAGGCTACCAAGCTAGCGCCCACTTGCCGTATTGCCGGTAACGTGGATTGCTCCACATCCTGCGACCAAAGAGAATATTCGCTTTGCACCGCAGTAATCGGATGAATGGCACTTGCACGCAGCAGCGTATCGCCCGAAACTTCAGAGAGACCAATGAACCTAACCTTTCCTTCCCTCACGAGATCGGCCATGGCACCAACCGTATCTTCAATAGGTGTAGACTGATCGACGCGGTGCAGGTAGTAAAGATCGATATAGTCGCGACCCAACCGCTTCAGGCTAGCCTCACATGCTTGCTTAACGTAAGCTGGACTACCATTGATACTTCGTGATGCAGGATTATCCGAATCGCGCACAATTCCAAACTTGGTGGCAAGAATAACCTTATCCCAACGATCGTAAAACGCCTTTTTTAGCAACTTTTCGTTTTCTCCATGACCATACATGTCGGCTGTATCGATAAGGTTTACTCCCTGCTCAACGGCCTTGTGTAGCGTGTGTATAGACTCCGCCTCGTCGGCTTTTCCATAAAACTCAGACATACCCATGGCACCTAATCCAATGGGAAAGACATTCAAATCACTTCTACCAATTTGTCTTTTCATCCGTAAAAAGTTTATGTGTGGTTGAATAATCATTGAAGATAACCATGAAACATCAAAACTAATTTCTCCATATTGCTATGGTATAGTTAAGTGGCGAAACATCTAAAATAATTAGTGTAAAAAATTCTTCTCCACCCAATTCTAAAACGAGGATGGAGAAGAATAGAATGTTACAACATTTTCAATAAAGCCTTAGCAGCTTCTTCCGACGAGGATGGGTTTTGCCCGGTAATGAGCAATCCATCAATCTTTACATACGATCCCCAATCGGCACCTTTACTGTAATGTCCACCCAATTTTTTCATTTCGTCTTCCAACAGGAAAGGCACCACCTTGGTTAGCTGAACAGCCTCCTCTTCGGTGTTCGAGAATCCGGTAACCTCTTTTCCTTTTACCAATGGATCACCGTTGGGCAACTTAGCGTTTACTAATGCACCAGGTGCGTGGCATACAAATGCAATTGGCTTCTTGCTATTATAGAATCCTTCAATAAGGGCAATGGAGTTCTTATCTGTAGCCAAATCCCAAAGCGGACCATGTCCACCAGGATAAAATACCGCATCGTAATCACTAACCTTTACATCGGCCAATTTTACTGTATGGGCCAATTTCTCCTTTAACGTAGCGTCCTTATCGAAGCGGCGTGTTGCCTCCGTTTGGAAATCGGCCAATTCGCTCTTGGGATCGATAGGCGGTTGTCCTCCATTTGGTGAAGCAATGGTAATTTGAACGCCAGCATCGGCCAGCACATAATAGGGTGCTGCAAATTCCTCAATCCAAAATCCGGTTTTTTCTCCGGTGTTACCTAAATCGCTATGTGAGGTCAATACCACCAAAACTTTAATCGCTGTCATCATATTTGTAGTTTATTAATTAGTAACTCATTTCAACAATCTTCTCAACATCTGAAGGGGTAAGGCTTTGGTGCTCGCCCAATCCGGCCCATCCACGTTCGGTAAACCGAGTGGAAATCTTCTGGGCTGTGCCCTTATAAGCATCGGTATAATCGGAGAGCTTAGTGTCAACATCCAAGGAATGGAAAAACTCCACGGTTTGCTTAATAGCCGCTGTTGCCTTTTCCTCGAGCGTTCCTTCGGTAATTCCCCAAACGCGCTGACCAAACTGAGCTAACTTCTCCTTCTTACTCTCCAGGTTATAGGCATAGTGACTTGGTGCAATAATGGCTAGGGTACGAGCATGGTCGATACCAAACTGGGCAGTAAGTTCGTGACCAATCATGTGCACGGCCCAATCTTGAGGAACACCACAACCAATCAGTCCATTCAAGGCCATGGTTGCGCTCCACATAAGATTCGACATCGCCTCATAGTTTGCCGGATTGGCATAAGCTTTAGGTCCCTCCTCCACCAACGTTTGGAGAATCGATTCGGCAAAGCGATCCTGTAGTGGAGCATTAGCCGGAAAGGTCATATACTGCTCCATTACGTGCATAAATGCATCAACTACGCCATTAGCAACCTGTCGCTGAGGTAATGTAGCCGCTGCATCGGGCAACAGGAAGGAGAACAAAGGGAAAGTAAGCGGGCTCATGAACGATAACTTCTCGTGCGTGGCCTCGCGGGTAATCACCGCACCGTTATTCATCTCCGACCCTGTTGCAGGGAGTGTAAGAACAGCACCAAATGGAAGAGCCGCCTTTACACGCTTGCGCTTAGCCAAAATATCCCAAGGATCGCCATCGCTATACATGGCAGCTGCTGCAATAAACTTAGTGGCATCAATTACTGAACCACCACCTACGGCCAGCAGAAAATCAATCTTTTTCGCCTTAATCATCTCCACTACCTTCATGGCAGTTTCGAATTTTGGGTTTGGTTCAATACCGTTAAATTCTAGCACAGTATAATCTTTCAAAGAATTTATGATAGCCGCGTGCACCCCATTCTTTAAGATACTACCGCCACCATAAATCATTAGGACTCTTTTATTGGCAGGAATCTGTGCCGATAATTTACCCAACTGATCTTTTCCAAAAATCACCTTAACCGGATTGAAAAATTCAAAATTATTCATTGTAAATATTTTAAGAGTGAATACCTATTACATCTCCACCAGCAACTTGCCAGTGTTTTTACCTTCGAAAAGACCAATAAATGCCTCAGGTAACTTATCAAAACCTTTGAGGGTGGTCTGTGCATACTTCAACTTTCCAGCAGTAACCCACGATGCCAAAGCCTTAAAGCCTTCAGGGAAACGCTCGGCATAGTTGCTTACAATAAAGCCTTGCATGAGGGCGCTTCTTTTAAGAATTGTTGGCTGAATACGCGGCCCCATTGGAACTGAAGTTTCGTTATAGAGCGATATCTGTCCGCAAATAATAATTCTTGCACCCTTGTTGATTTGGGCAACTACAGAATCGGATATTTCACCGCCAACATTATCGAAATAAACATCAACTCCGGTGGGACAAGCTTCAGCCAGAGCAGCATCGAGGTTTGTGGTAGTCTTATAGTTTATTACAGCATCGAAGTGCATCTCGTTGAGCAGGTAATTTACCTTAGCATCATCGCCAGCAATACCAACTACCCGACAACCCTGAATCTTAGCAATTTGTCCGACAACCATACCGACGGCACCAGCAGCACCCGAAACCACCACTGTTTCACCAGCCTTGGGTTTTCCAATGTCGAGCAATCCAAAGTAGGCAGTTAGTCCGGGCATTCCAAGAACACCAAGATAGTAGCTTAGCGGGGCGATATTCCCATCCACCACCTGCAAACCAGCAGCGGGAACCACCATCTCCTCCTGCCAAGGAAGCATCCCCATAACGTAGTCGCCAACCTTCAAACTGTCGGACTTACTCTCAACAACGCGAGCGACAACTCCACCTGCAATGGCCTCGCCAACCGAATAGGGTGCAACGTACGACTTAGCATCACTCATTCGTCCACGCATGTAGGGATCCACCGAAACGGTGTGTGCCACTAATCGAACCTCACCGTTGGCAATTGCTGAAAGTTCTACTGTTTTTGTTTCAAAATTCTTTAGCGTGGGAACACCCACCGGTCTCGATTTTAATACTATTTGCTTTGTCATTATTTAAATCTGTTTTAGTTTACTAACACAAACTCCGTCAAATTGTTATTCCGATTGCCATGGAGGATTGGCAACCAATCTGTAGAAAATCGTCACTATCCTGCAACTATAGATCAACAAGATATTTCCTAAACTTTCATTATTATAAAGAACCTTATTAATGAACATTCATTCATTGTTTGGTCAAAAAAAAGGACTAAGTCCTTATGGCATCCCACGAAGCGCCAAAGGCGGCATCGATAGCTTCACGGCTCAACTCTTTTCCCTCCTTGGTATAAATCCCGGCTACATATATCATAGGGAAAAGCGAAAAAGCATAAAGCATAGGGCGGCAAAGCGGCTTAATAATTCCCTCCTGCTGACCCCGCTCCCACAAATCGTATAGCGGCTGAACCGCTTTGAGTCCAACCTCGCGGCTTGCATCGGTAACCATTGGGGTGTTATCGCACTGCTCAATGAAGGTAGCCTCATCGGGTTCGCTCAATTTGTAGCGCAGGATATTATTCCAAATAACCTCGAATCCTTTTTTAACGGGTGCTTCTGGATTGAAACCATACAGAGCATGGCCCGAAAACTTCGCCTTTAGTTCGCGATAAAGGGTGTTCACCAAATCCTCTTTGTTCTGAAAATAAAGATAAATGGTACCTGCCGAAACTCCAGCGTTGGTAGCAATCTTCGACATAGGTGCGGCATGAAAACCATTACTGTTTACCAGCAGCAGTGTTGCCTTTAGAATTGCCTCGCGCTTATCCTCCGTTTTTAGCCTTACCATTTTTGAGTTATTGATAATACAAAGAAAAACAAAATAAATGAATGGTTGTTCATTTTGTAAAAATATATTTTTGATATGGCGATAGAGCATACAGAATTAATCGGACGACAATGAAAAATATGTAAGCAAAACGGAGCGTGTAGCCATTTTTTGACCACCAAAATAAAAAAACGAAAAGTATTTAACCAACGAACCTGTTAAACTATCTGCGCGCATAAAATTGCAATCATCGGGTTTTTTAAGGAAATTGCAGCGGAATTAACATCCCTAATCCGATGCCTACCTGGAAACAGAACCTATATAAGCTTTACTATTTAAAAATTGTAAGCTGGTTCCTGCTCTTCATGCCCGTAGTAGTAATCTTCTTCCAATCGCATGGGCTTAGCCTCAAGGAGATATTTATTCTGCAAAGCGTCTACTCCCTTTCCATTGTGCTCCTCGAAATACCCTCGGGTTACCTTGCAGACCTATTAGGTAGAAAGAATTCGCTGGTTATTGGAAATATCTTTGGTTTTATAGGCTTCACCATTTACATATTTACGGGAGACTTTACGGGTTTCCTCATGGCCGAGGTAGTGATGGGATTTGGCATGAGTATGATTTCCGGAGCCGATTCGGCAATTCTCTACGATACCCTACTGGAGGCCAACCAGGAGAAGCGATATCTTAAGGAGGAGGGAATTATAACTGGACTGGGCAACTATTCCGAAGCGATTGCCGGCATTTTGGGAGGATTATTGGCTGGACTCTCCATTAAAGCACCATTCATTGGTCAGGCAGCAATAACCCTAACCGCCATACCTGTTTCACTATGGCTATACGAGCCTGTTGTGCACCGCATTAAGGCAAAAGCCTCCATGACCGAAATATGGGGCATAGTGCGCTACTGTTTGGTGGATAATCGGCAGATGAAGTGGAATATTATCCTCTCTTCGATAACCGGTGCCAGTACGCTAACTATGGCATGGTTTGCCCAGCCTTACTTCGAAAAGGTGGGTGTTCCGTTGGCTGCGTTTGGTATTCTTTGGACCATACTCAATTTCTCAGTTGGATTCAGCGCATTTGCAGCCCACAGAGTAGAAGCACGCTTTGGGTTGCGCAAAACAGTTATAGCAACTACCTTAATATTAAGTGTGACTTACATTCTGCTCGGACTATTTCCATCCCTTTGGGCACTCTCCTTTCTGCTTATCTTTTACCTAGCCCGAGGTGTCGCCACCCCTGTATTCAAGAACAGCATTAACAAAATTTCGCCATCAGAGTCACGGGCAACGGTGCTATCGGTTCGCAATTTCATTATACGAATCGTGTTTGGAATCGTAGGACCACTATTTGGTTGGTTGGCCGACCGATTTGGATTGATGGAGGCGCTAATTGTAGCCGGAGTAACCTTCACTATTCTACAATCGGTAGCGGTAATAAACTTCCTGAAAACAAACAAGCCGGATTAAAATCCGGCCTGTTCTAGTTCAATAATAACAAAATGACTATTTCTTGACATATATTTTATCTATCGTAATTTCAAAAACAAGCGGCGTGTAGGGTGAAATAGTTCCCTTCCCTTGGATTCCATAAGCAAACTCTGATGTTGTAACAAGAATTGTTTTTTCTTGTAGCCACATCATCTTAACAACCTCCTCAAAGGCCAGAACCACACCATTCTTTCCAAATTCCACATTCAGCAAAGCAGTTGAACTAGCAGTAATGCCTGCCTTGGTGGCAACAGAATCAATGTTGGTATCAAAAATATAGCCATCGAGATAACGGCCAACATACCAAACCTTAACACTGCTGGCATAATCCTTCAAATATTTGCCCTTGCAGGTATCCTGTTGTACAATCTGTTTATAGTAAAGACCATCCTTACCATCAATGGTTTCAGTTAAAGAATTATCTGTTTTGTATCTTACAACAGAGTCTTTTTCATTTTTAGCAATATCTTCAAAAACTGAAAATAATTCAAGTTTTAAAACCAATGGATTACTGACACCTCGTAAGGCATTCAAACCATACGCCAAATTTGAAGGCAAAATAAGTTTCGATTTTCCTCCTACTCTCATAAGTCTAATAGCCTCAGCAATTCCAGATTGAGCACTACCACTTACACCAAGTCGTGTCAACTCTGGAGCAAAATGCGCTGTTGCTAACCCCCAATTATCCGCAACCAAAGAATCGGTTGAATATATGACGTCTCCGTTCAACTGTTCTACAGTGTAATTAACATAAACATAATCCAAATCAACAGGAGCAGCACCAGTACCCTCTTCAACTGGAATAAAATAGAATCCAGAAGCATTAGGAGCCAAATCTTTATAGTGTAAAGAAATCCAAGCATCGAGTACGCGCTTTTCTGACTCTGTAGCATCCTCGCCCCCTTTTTTGCAGGAGAACAGTGAAACTGTTACTAAAAAAATCAACAATAAATGAAGTTTCGATCTCATCCGAATAATTATTTAAAAGTTTGAATGTAACCTTAATGCTTATACGCAGTGAGCGCATCGGAAAGCATTTTGGTTCCATATTGAATTATCTATTTCTTTGTTTTAATCTTGTTCAGGTTAACGTCATAAATCAGGGTTTCGTATGGAAGAATCAGGCTATTATTTTTCCCATCTTTTCCATATGCCAAATACGAAGGCATAATAACTGTAGCCGTTGCCCCACTAGCCATAAGTCGAACTGCCAAATCGAGCCCAACAACTGGTGCTTTGCCCCCACCAACTATGAAATTGAGTGAATCGCTAGTGACTACCTCTTCAACAACATCCCCTGCTAATGTTTTGCAAACATAGCTAACATAAGTGGTATCCCCAACAAGAGCCATTGAGCCTACCCCAACAATATCTTGTATAAAGTAATATCCCTCGTCCTTCGGGCTGATGGTGATTGTGTTGTTAGCAATATATTCTGCTATTTTTTGTTTTTCGGAAATGATGCTACTCCCATTAACAGAAATAATTTGCATCCTTGCGCGTAACATGGTATTACCAGCTACTGGTCCTCTTTGCTGATCGCCATAACCCAAATTGCTGGTCATAAAGATATCGCAAACCTCACCGGCATGCATTGAGAGCAAACCTTGACTAATACCTGAAAGAAAGTTCCCCTCACCTAATACCATTTTTGTAGGACCTGGCTTATATATCTCGGTATCAAAACCATGCTTTACCAGAGTATCTAAAACATTGGAGGTAATAACTAGATTCCGAGTATCGTTATACTCATAAACGGTATAGTTAAAGGTAACGGTATCGCCGGATTTTGGCTCATAACCATAACCCGCAATTTTAACTACCTTATAAATATCACCGATCTCCTGATATGCCAGCTTATTAGCAGTTAGATAAGTAACAATTGAAACATGTTGATTTGCAATATCTTCACCACTCTCCTTTGAGCAAGAAAAGAGTAAACCCAACCCAATAAATAAATAGAAAAACTTTGTTTGGTGCTTTCTCATCTTTATTTCAGTAATGTATTCCCTTTTTATAATCAATAACTACTTCTTAGCATCTCCCGTTTTTGAAGAAGGGGGAACACCTTTAATAACGTTAAGCAATTCCACCTCAAAAACTACGGAGGTAAATGGGGGAATAATTCCAGTAGAGGAACCATCCTTTCCAAAAGCCAAGTTGCTGGGCAAAATTACTAAAGCTTTTTGACCCTGCCGCATTAATCCGATAGCTTCTTCTAATCCATCAATAACTTGCCACTTTTGACCATATACAAAAGAGAACGGTTCATTTCGTTTTTTAGTAGAGTCGAAAAATTTGCCATTGAAGAATTTGCCCTCAAAATCAACAATAACCGTATCGCCCAAGGCAACAGAAGGTCCTTTTCCCGGAGTAGCGGTTACCAGAAAGAGTCCTGAAGCAGTTGGCTTAGCGCTTATCTTTTTTTGCTCAATAAATTGCGTTAGTATAACCTTTTCGTAATCCCCAAAATCTTCAATCCAGGTGAGGAACGCCTCCTTTTCGCGCTGATACTCGTCCTCCTTTTGCACTTCGACCAATCGGATATCAACCTTAAGCGTGGTTTGATTGATTAAGAAGCGCGGCTTTTGAGTTTCCAGCGTTTTCAAAAAGAAATCATCGGCCGAAATAATAAAGGATGCACTATCGCCCTCCGAAAGCATTGCAAAGCATTCATCAATGGATCCACTAAAGTGAGTAGCGGAGAGCTGAAACCTACGTCTTCCATTAAAGAAGGAGGAATCGCTCATATTTCGGTAGGCAATATCGGCAGTGATATAATCGCCAACTTGCGCTTTCTTTTCCTCCTCTCCAATGGCCAAAAGCTTATAAAAAACGCCACTATTCTGTTTTTCGTAACCAGGATAGGGTGACTTCTGGCAAGCCAAGGTCAACAGAGTAATTAAGGGTAGTAAGGCAATAACCGCTCGTTTCATCCAATTCGTTTTTAGCATTTCAAATTTTTCTGAAAGTAAAACTACTTATTTTGAAGCACCTTTTCTAGTGTTACATCATAAATTATAGTCGATCGAGGAGGAATCTCACCCTCATCGCCCAGTAAGCCATGGCCCAGATGCGGCGGAATAGCAATGATCGCATGATCGCCCTCCCTGAGCAACAGAATTGCTTCTTCGAGACCAGATATCTCCTTGCCCATTCCTACAACAAACTCCTTTTCAACAGGCTTGTCGGCGCCATAGCATACCGTGCCATTGAGCAAACTAATCGTAAAGGAGATTTGAACCTTCGATTCCTTAACAGCCGGAGCACCGTTACCGCTTTTGTAGATATAGTAAACCAAGCCCGAGCCTGTGTTTTGAGTTGGCCATTCACGCTTCTGAAAATATCGAGCTATTAACTCCATATCGGCAATCGTCAACTCTTTATTAACGGCAGCAATTTTTCGCGTAATGTCAACACCAGTAACCGGCACAGAGACAACTCTGTCGTTGGAACTGCAAGAGAACAGCAACAGCAAAGAAATGCTAAGCGTTAGTAAGTTCAGCCTCATATTCCTTAAGGTATTGTTCAAATTGTGCTATTGTTTCCTGCAAGGGGAGCAGCGATTTTCCACCAGCGGCATTGCGATGCCCGCCGCCGCCGTAGTATTTTTTTGCAAAATCATTAACGGCGAAATTTCCCCGTGAGCGTAGTGACATTTTTATAACCCCATCGCGCTCTGAGAAGAATACAGAAAATACGATTCCAGAAATCGAAAGAGGAAGATTTACAAACCCTTCGGTATCGCCAACTTTATGATTGAATAACTTAATTTCGGCCGCAGACAAGGAAATGTAGGCTGTACGTAACTGAGAAATAACCACCATTTTATCCTTTAGACAATAGCCCATAAGCCGCATCCGCTGCTCCGAGAAGCTATCAAAAACGAGAGAGTGAATTTTATCCTTCTCGATTCCGGCATCAATCAAATGGGCAAGCACCTCGAAAGTACGACCACGGCCAATGGCATAGCTAAAAGAACCCGTATCGGTCATTATGCCCGTATAAATGCATGAAGCAGCATCTTTTCCTAAGTTCTTGGTGAGTCCAAGTTCTTCACACACCTCAAAGATTAGTTCGGCCGTTGAGCTGGAACTAGTCATTGAAAGGCCTAAAAAGAAGTCGTTATCTGGTTCCGGATGATGATCAATGAGAATCCGCTTACCGGGAGTCTTTGTCAAAGCTTCCGTAACCCCATTCACTCGGTTGAGTTGATTAAAGTCTAGACAAAATACCAAATCGGCCTCAGCCATCGCCATTTCCATTAACTCCTTATTGTCGTAGGCAACAATCACCTCATTGGAACCGGGGAGCCACTTCAAAAAGTCGGGAACTCGATCTGGTATTACAACCTTTATACTCTTTTGGTGTTCCTTGAGCAGGTGATACAAACCTAACGATGATCCCAAGGCGTCGCCATCGGGATTTGCATGGGTAACAATACAAATATTGTTAGCGGATGAGAGCAACTCTCTCAACTGAGGTATAAACTTAATTTTGTCGTTAAATATCAAGGCTTATTTTTTAAAAAATTCTTTCAAATATACAACTTTACAGTTAGAGACTCGCTCAAAAAGACTTACCTTTATTAACAAATCCAACACCAAAACTATGAACGGGAACATTACCTTTTCGATGATTAAGCCAACGGCTACTCAGAACAATCACACTGGGCACATTATCAATATGATAACCAATGCTGGCTTTCATGTTATAGCCATTAAAATGTTACATTTAAGCAAAGATCAGGCCAAGGCTTTTTATGGCGTACATGAAGGCAAAGAGTTTTTTGAGCGGCTAATCGACTTTATGTCGTCAGGACCGATTGTTGCCATGGTGCTAAAAAAAGAGAATGCAGTGGAAGATTATCGCAAACTTATGGGCGCTACCGACCCTGCGAAGGCTGCAGAAGGCACAATCCGAAAACTATACGCTACCAGCATGACCATGAATGCGGTTCATGGCTCTGATAGCGATGAGAATGCTTCATTGGAATCCAGATTCTTCTTCTCCGATTTTGAGGTTTTCAAGCAGCTCTAGCGCAAAACAACATTATCGATAATGCTATAACCTACTTTTCGGTTTAAGGCGGCAACAATATCGGTTCGAAGCATCATCAGTTCGGAGCGTACAATTGCCGACCTTAGGCTGACGTAGAGAATGCGATTGTGAATGGAGACTTTAAGCGTTTCCTTTGCAACATTAAGCCCCATTACTTCAGGCCAAGCAAGTATAACCTTAGCTGTATCCAATCCCGGCTGCAGGTGCTGCTGCTTAATAAGCTCCTTTATAATCTCATGTATAGGCTTGCTATTGCTATTCCTCATCATTCACCTGGATTACATTGCCATTTTCAACCCGAAATAAGCGATGATCGCCCTTCGTTTTTCGAAGAATTCCATCGAGACGTGTTTTGTTGCTATCGGTAATAAATATCTGACCAAAGGCCTCTCCTGCCACAAGGAGAATGAGCTGTTCGACGCGCTGCATATCGAGTTTATCGAAGATATCGTCCAACAGAAGAAGGGGTTTTATACCCAGCGCCTTGCTAATATAATCGAATTGAGCCAACTTAAGGGCTATGAGCACCGTTTTTTGCTGCCCCTGAGAGCCATCGCGCTTCACGGGATAACCATCAATCAATAGTTCAATATCGTCGCGATGAATACCTACCGAGGTATGCTGTAGATACCTGTCTTTATCCCTACTGGCAAGGAGCAGTTCGCCCATGCTTTTACTAGCTAAGGCAGAGTCGTAACCTATTGAGACAACCTCATTACCACCACTCACAAACCGATAGTAGTTATTAAAGATGGGCGCCAATTCATCAATAAACTGCTTTCGCCTATTGTAAATTTGAGTTCCCAAACCGGACAGCTGCATATCGAGAACAGCCAACACCTCTTCGTCAAGATGGCGAGCTTCCCATGCTTGCTTCAAGTATCGGTTACGCTGGGTGAGTACCCTATTATAATCGATGAGCGTGGAAAGATAGCCGCTATCGAGTTGAGAAACTACGCTATTCAGATACTTCCTTCGATCCTCCCCCGCTCCATCAATAAGGTTGGTATCGTAGGGCGAAACAAAAACTACCGGAAGCAAGCCAATGTGATCCGAAATCTTCTCATAATCCTTGCCATTACGCTTAAACACCTTTGAATTGCCTTTTTTGACACCACAATAAATGCGCTCTTCGCGTTGCTTAAGAAGAAAGTCTCCCTGAACCACAAAAAAATCATCACCGTGCCGAATTGAGTATACATCGGCAGCCATCAAGAAACTCTTGCTCATGGAGAGATAGTGGATAGCATCAAGCAAGTTTGTTTTACCGGCACCATTGGCACCAACAAAGCAATTCAAACCTGCACTTAGTTCGATACTAGCTTCCTGAAAGTTCTTGAAATTGAGCAGCGAAAGACGATCGAGCCGCATATTCTTTTTTCTTGTAAAGGTAGGGCAATGTTGCGGGAATTCAAATGAGTTCAAAAAGTTTGGGAAATATTTCTTAGTTTCTTAAAAAAGGTTACTTTTGCGATGGTTTATTGAAAATACAGGCATTATGTCAAAAGGAAAAAACGATACTACAGACGAGAAGATTGAGGCCATTGAAGGAGCTCTATCGAGAACAGAACAGTTTATTGAGACAAACTACCGTAAACTTATCTACGGAATTGTCGGAATTGCTGTGATAGTTGGCTTATTTTTTGGCTACAAGCATTTAATTCTCAACCCTAAAGAAAAAGAGGCGCAAAAGCAAATCTATCCTTCGGAGCAGCTATACGATAATCAATCGTTCAAGGAAGCCCTTGAAGGTGATGGAAACGTTCTGGGATTTGCTAAAGTTGCTGACAACTTTGGTTCAACGCAAACCGGAAACTTAGCTTGCTTCTACGCTGGTATGTGTAACTTAAGACTTGGAAAATTTGAAGAAGCAATCGATTATCTTAAGAGCTATGATGCCCATGACAAAATCATTGGCCCTTTAGCGACCATTGCAATTGGAGACGCATACGTGGAACTCAACAAAATGGAGGATGGCGCCGATTACTACCTTAAGGCTGCTAAAATGGACAACAACATGTTTACCTCACCAAACGCCTATATGAAGGCTGGCGGTGTTTTTGAATCGCTAGGAAAGTATTCGGAGGCACTTGAGGCTTACAACACCATTAAGAACGATTATCCAACATCGATGGAGTCGCGCGATATAGACAAGTATATTGCTCGTGCTACGCTGAAGATGGAAAAATAGTATAAGTTTAATATCTTTGCTGAGAAAGTATCAATGTAAGTTGATACTTTCTTTTTTTTTATAACAAACCCATTAAGATATGGCAACGTCACAGAAAAACTTATCCGTAATTGAAGGCAGCGCCATTCCATCGGCGGCCGATATGCGCTTTGGAATAGTAGTTAGCGAGTGGAACTCCGAAATTACCAATGCACTGAGCAAAGGTGCATACGAAACGCTTATGAAGTATGGTGCGCTCAAGGAAAATATTGTCAAGGTGAGCGTTCCAGGCACATTTGAGCTAACGCTTGGCGCACAATTAATGGCCGAGAACGGCGATGTGGATGCAGTAATTTGCCTCGGCTGTGTAATCCAAGGAGAGACTCCTCACTTCACGTTTATATGCCAAGGGGTAAGTAACGGTATTACCACCCTTAATATGGAATACAATATGCCCATAATATTTGGCGTGCTTACCACCAACACGATGGAACAGGCTCAAGACCGGGCAGGCGGAAAACATGGGAACAAAGGGGACGAAGCAGCCGTTACGGCCATCAAGATGGTTAGCCTACAGCAGAATCTCGAAGAATTCGCACAAGTTTAGTTTTTCTCAAACATTTGAGAATCATAACGCTCGAAAATAGTTGAAATTATTTTCAAAAATAACTACGGAAACCCTTTTGTTTTCGAGGGAATATACTACTTTTGCAACGCTTTCGAAAACAAAGCACGCTCTTTAAAGAATGGGGAAATACCAAAGTGGCCAACTGGGGCAGACTGTAAATCTGCTGGTGTACGCCTTCGTAGGTTCGAATCCTGCTTTCCCCACAATAATGAAACTTAAGCGGGAGTAGCTCAGTCGGTAGAGCATTAGCCTTCCAAGCTGAGGGTCGCGGGTTCGAGTCTCGTCTCCCGCTCAAAGTTTGCCTATGTAGCTCAGGGGTAGAGCACTTCCTTGGTAAGGAAGAGGTCATGGGTTCAATTCCCATCATCGGCTCAAAAAAAACGCCTAGATTGAAAAATCTAGGCGTTTTTTATTTGCCTAATCCAAGAAAACAGAGCGATTGAACGTAGAGTTCACAAACCTGTTTGCTTTCTACCACTATCCTGTCGATTTACCTATCCAACGAAGCGGCGCAGTATGGTTTAGTGCTCTTGGGAAATGTATAGCGCGCCGCCATATTTGTATTTTCATTTTACCGTAGGCAGCGGATGCTCGCAACCTCGCCCACGGCTAATATATTTTCGTTCTTTCAGGCCTAAGTGGAATAAACGAATTAATTTTACCATAATAATAACGCCACACAGCCAAAGTTGGGGATAAGAATGGGGATACAAAACAATGTTATTCCATCTTAAATTCGTATTGACTGCCAATTCAGTAAAATACACCTTCTAAAAACCGAAGGAGGAAAAGACCTAAACTCCTCAATTCCTAAAAAACTAAGCTTCTAAATCCCTACTCTATCACCCTAAACTCAGTTCGTCTATTTTGGGAACGACCTTCGGGGGAAGCGTTATCAGAAATGGGCTTTGAATCGGCAAATCCTTTCCACGTAAGGCGTGAGGCAACGACACCCTTTGAAAGAAGATAATCGACAACCGATTTAGCCCTGTTTTCGGAGAGTTTAGTGTTGTACTCCAGCGTTCCGCTATTATCGGTATGCCCGCTAACTTCAATGCGCATCTTGGCATTTTTATTCAGCAAACTCAGTAACTTATCAAGTTCAGGATAGCTATCGGGTAATAGTTGCCACGAATCGAGGGCGAAGAAAATATTACGAAGCACTACCCTATTCCCAACCTTAATTGGGCTTAGCCTAATTTCGCGCTCGAAAGGTTTTTCTACGCTATAATCCTTATCCAGCAGGAAATTGTCGGAGTAAAAGAGAAAGTTGGGATGCTCAACCGTAAACCCATAACTTTTGGCTGAAGGAATACAAACCAGAAATTCGCCGTTTGTAGTCGACATAACTTCCATTAGAGTTGTATCGGCGGCAAGGTCGGTAAGCGTGGCTCTTGCCTCTATAGGCTCGCCAGTATCATCGTTAACGATAATGCCCCGAATATAGGAGACGGGCGTTGGTTGAATGGATTGGGGCAAGTCGAATATATACACATCGCGCATTTGGCTACCGTCCCTAACTGATGAAAAGTAGGCATGCTTTGCACTCGCGCTAACGACCAAACCATCTTCGGTTCCATATGTATTAATAGGGTAACCTAAATTTTTTGCTTGACTCCAGGAAACATCGCTTTTTCGCTTTGCCATAAAGATATCCTGACCACCCATACCTAAAAGACCATCGGAGGAAAAGTAGAGGGTGGTATTATCGAAGTGTATAAACGGTGAGAACTCGTTTCCTCTGGTATTTATGCTATCGCCAAGATTAACAGGATCGGTCCAAGAGCCGTTCTCGAGGCGATGTGAAAGCCAAATATCAAATCCGCCTATGCCACCCGGCCTATTGCTGGCAAAATATAGCGTTCTTCCATCGGGTGATATTGAGGGCTGCTTTGTGGAATGCTGCGTAGTTACCGGTGCGGGCAAAGGCTGAGGGACACCCCACTTACCGTCGATCAATTGGGAGTAGTATAGATTGCACTGGCGTCCGCAGATGGTGAAATACATAGCCTTTCCATCGGCAGTAAGCGATTGAGCGCCTTCGTTAATAGCAGTATTGATGGGTGAACCTAACGGTTGACGTCCAAGCCACTTTTTGTTTTGCATGTATGCCACAAAGAAATCCTCCTGCCTGTTTCGTTCCGAATAAGGCATCGTAGTATCCCTTGGAATGTTTGATGTTACAACCAGCGTCTTTTCGTCGGCGGAAATGCTCGGCCAATAATCATCGAATCGACTGTTTACGCTATCGCCCAAGTTGACCGGACTAAAGGGTAACGGATGCTGCATTGCCTCAATTCCAAATTTACATCGAGTAATAAGGGAATCGGCAAGGGCAATTCGCTTGGGATGCAACTTAGGGATCAACTTAAACGTCTGGAAATCATTCAGTGCATCTTGGTAGCGTCCAATTGCTAGCTTTAGTTGCCCCATTGTAAGGCGTATCTGCGGAAAGAATTTGGGGTTGACCTTTAATGCGGCATCACCATAAGATAATGCATTGTCGAAATCCTTTAAATCTTGGTAAATCTGCGACAAGAACAGGTATGATTCTACGAATTTCGGGTCTTTATCGATTGCCGCCTTTAATGATTGTATTGCGGCGTTATAGTTATAAAGATCATAATAGTGCTGGGCGTTCGAATACAATTCCGCAGCCTTTTTTGAAGTAGTAGATAGGGTTTCCTGAGCAAATAGGGAATTGCTTACTCCACAGCTAATAGCCATTAGGATAATGGCAACAACAAACTTACACAGGAATCTTTTCATACAACTTTTGCTTTAAGGAATATGCATAAATTTATGCATTTGAATGGAGATATTCCACCTTGGATTCGCTTTTGCATACTCAACAACAGCCTCAATGATTTGCTGGTAAACGCTCCATTCGGGCTGAAGGTATAGCATACAAGTATCTGAGACATGGGCAGCATTCTCTTCGGCCCATTCAAAATCGGCAAGGGAGGTAATAATCACTTTAAGCTCACTGGCCTGCTTAAATACAGATGGTAGCGGTGGTTGATTGCGCTTGGGTGAAAGACATACCCAATCCCAGCTGCCGGTAAGCGTGTGCGCACCCGAAGTCTCAATAAATGTTTTTATCCCTGCCGCTTGTAACTTGTCGGAGAGTAAACTTAGCTGGTATAAAGTTGGTTCTCCACCCGTAACGACAACCGCTTGTGCAGGGAACGAGGTTGCACGAGCAACTATTTCATCCACAGAAACGGGAGGAAACGATTTTGGATTCCATGTAAAGCGAGCGTCGCACCAGCTGCAGCACACATCACATCCGCCAAGACGAATAAAGTAGGCTGGCTTTCCGCTATGGTAGCCTTCGCCCTGTATTGTATAAAAATCTTCTACAAGGGGGAGCATTCTCCCCCCCATAAAAACATCCGTATCACTCATAGTTAATGTGATTCGCTATTGCTACCAAAGAGTAATTTCATCTCCCTATCTCTCGCCACATCCACAAACTCTTTTGGAATAATGGACCAGTAATTAGCCGACTGAGGATTAATAGGACCCGACTTGCTAAAGGTATCGAGCAGCACCATTCTGAAATCGCCCTTACTCATGCTGATGGTTCGTGAAGCCACTTCCGATTCAGGTATTCCTGCACCCTCGGTAAGGTGACCACCGCCACCCGAAGCGCGGTAAGAGTTCATGGCTACCTTATAGCGTTTGGTTAAATCGAATGCATCGCCGTTGGCCATCTTGGTAATGGTAATTCGCTCCCCAACGGGTTTCGAAACATCAACAGTATAATATATTCCATAGGCAGAGTCGAAATTATAGTAGCGATTCTTAATCTTAACTTTCCCCCGTTTATCAACCAAAACCTTTCCTGCTTTATCCGTTTCATAAAGAAGCAGGTAATCGGAAGGACTTTTCATCGTGTTGAGCCATTGTCCATATGAATATTCCAAGTATTTCCGGATCTCATCGCCAGTAAGTGAAACGGTATAGAGGCGGTTTTCGTACTTATACAGTTTAAAGAAATCGCGCACGTATATTGTGCCAGAGTCGACCGTAGTAACGAACGAGAGCGGTGCAGCAAACGAGATGTCGGCTCCGGTGCTCTTCATTTGGGCATCTTGGATAAGATCGATAAATGCCGACGAGCCAAAATAGGCATCCTTGGTAGTTATGCTGCGCTGGAAAGTATTCACGGGGCGTGAAGTGAATGCCTTAACATTCTCGAAGTCGGCAGCAAAAGCGTCCATGAAGGCCTTATCGGCCAAAACCCCCTTCATAGGAACAAGCTTTCCATTGGCAATTTTGGTCAACTTGCCATTTTTCCCCTTGATAACGCTGATGGTGACTGCGGAGACAAACCGTGCGCCGGAACCCGGATTCGCAATTACAACGGAATCGCCGGTAGGCCCTGCGACCTTTTTATAGAGAGGGCTGTGATCGTGACCAAGAAGAATGGCATCGAATCCGGCAACCTTCATGGCTACAATAACACCAGCATTTTCGTTTTTAACGGCCATGGAATCGGCACCGCCATAAGTAGGATCGACACCGCTATGGAAAAGACCAATAATCACATCGGGCTTCTCTTTCTTCTTAATAACGTCTATCCAATGCGTAGCACACACGACCATATCGTCGAACTCCATTCCACTCCAAAGATCTTTGGGCAACCAACCCGGTATACCAGGGGTGATCATGCCAAGCACAGCAACCTTTAACCCACCACGGTTAATGATTACGTAAGGTTTGAAGTAAGGATCGTGAGTACCAGCCTTAACCGCATTTGCGGCCAGCCAAGGAAAGTTACTCTCCTTCACTACCTTGTCGTAAATAGGGTGACCCGCCTCAATATCATGATTACCCACTGTGGCAGCATCGTATCCCATAAAGTTCAACGAGCGGGAGATCAAATGAGGAACATCCGTCTTTATATAGTTATAGTAATATGCTTCCGGTTGGCCTTGTAGAATATCTCCATTATCGAGGAGTATATAAGGTTTTTTTGATGCTTTTACTTGCTTAACGTAGGTGGCCACCTGTGCCAGTGAGGCATCTTGGGGCTTATCACCAATAAAATCGAATGGCAAAATAGCGCCATGCACATCGGAGGTTTGAAGAATGGTAATCTCGAACTTTTTGCCCTGCGCAAACACAACCACAGTAAGCAAAGAGAAAAGTAATAATAGCGAAAATCGTTTTGTCATAGCGAAAATAATTAAGTCGGTAAAATTACCTTATATCAATTGAATAAAAGCAACGCAAGGCCAAAAAGGTTCAGCAGCAGTGTTAAATACTTTGAAAATAGATGGATTAGCCAAAATAATATCACTTAACCTTCAATTTTCCAGTTAATTGCCGATAACCCCTGATATTGTAGCAGCTCGTTTGTCTTGGAGAAGTGCCGGCAACCTAAAAAGCCACGGCTGGCGGAAAGCGGCGAAGGATGGGGCGCCTTTAGAATATGGTGTTTGGACGAATCAATAAGCACCTCCTTGGCCTGAGCGTATGCGCCCCATAGAAGAAATACAACACCCTCCTTCTGCTGCGAGATGGTTCGAATTACGGCATCGGTAAACTGCTCCCACCCTTGCTTTTGGTGCGATCCGGCCGTGTGCGCACGCACCGTGAGCGTTGCGTTGAGTAGCAGCACGCCTTGGTTGGCCCACTTTTCGAGGTTTCCGCTACCGGGAATGGCGTAACCCAAATCGGCTTTAAGTTCCTTGAACATGTTGAGCAGCGATGGCGGCTTGGGAACACCAGTGGGCACCGAAAACGACAAACCGTGCGCCTGCCCCGGTCCGTGGTAGGGATCTTGTCCGAGTATAACTACCTTTACCTCATTGAACGGAGTGAAGTTGAAGGCAGAGAATATCAATGGGCCGGGAGGATATACCACGTTGTGCGCTCGCTCCACCACGAGGAATTGCTTTAGCTTACGAAAGTATTCCTTTTCAAATTCCAGCTGCAATACCGCTTTCCATCCCTCGTCCATGGTAGGATTTATCTTCTCGTCCATTGGGTGCAAATAATGTTTTGCACAAAAATAGAAAAAAGGATGCATTCGTGTATGGCTGTTTAAAATGTTTTGGGGATAGACGGCAGTCGAATTGAAAACCATTTAACCAAGGAAAGATAATACGGCAATGAAAATAACGAACACGGAGGCAGAGAGACAATGAGGCAATACGACAATATACCTATGAAACAATGAAAAAGAACCGCGGAGACACAGAGAAAAGAGAGGAAACAGAGATAAGGATGTAACTGGAGAGCGAAAGGAAGCATCTTGGGAGCAAAAGGAAATAACACGCGAGCAAAAGGAGACGTCTTAGGAGCAAAAGGAACTCGCATAAATGCAAAAGGAGACCGCATAGGAACAAAAGGAACTCGCATAGATGCAAAAGGAGTCCGCATAGATACGAAAGGAGTCCGCATAGATGCAAAAGGAAGCCACATAGATGCAAAAGGAGACCGCATAGATGCAAAAGGAGACTGCGTAGATACGAAAGGAGTCCACATAGATGCAAAAGGAAGCAACATAGATGCAAAAGGAGACCGCATAGATGCAAAAGGAGACTGCGTAGATACGAAAGGAGTCCACATAGATGCAAAAGGAGACCGCATAGATGCAAAAGGAAGCAACATAGATGCAAAAGGAAGCAACATAGATGCAAAAGGAACCGTCTTAGGAGCAAAAGGAAGCATATTGGCAGCAAAAGGAAATAACACGCGAGCAAAAGGAGACGTCTTAGGAGCAAAAGGAACTCGCATAAATGCAAAAGGAGACCGCATAGATGCAAAAGGAGACCGCATAGATACAAAAGGA
>NZ_FMYP01000059.1 GCF_900096565.1 Williamwhitmania taraxaci | reverse complement strand
TGTTGATACTGGATGATTTTGGGTTAACAGCCTTTGACGATCCTGCAAGAAATGCCCTAATGGATATCGTTGAACAGAAATATGACAAGACTTCTATTATCATTGCCGCACAGATACCAGTAAAAAACTGGCATGAAACAATTGGCGAAGGAACCATTGCCGATGCAATTCTAGACCGCATGGTTCACTCTTCACATCGCATTGAATTAACAGTAGAGTCAATGAGAAAAAACAAGATGAAAAAAACTCAAATTAATTCATAAATTTGGTCACGAAATCATCCTTTTTTTGTGGCACAATATCACCGAAACAAGTGGCACAATATCACCGAAATATCAAACACCTGTCTTATGATCTATAATGTCAACTAATTGGCCATCTTTTTCTGCTTTGCTAACTTTTACATTTGCATTAATGAGTTCCAGATTAACATCTCGCTTACCAATATTCCTAATAGTCACATTGATATCTAGATATTTTTCTTTTCCATTATCAAAAGAAATAAGATCAATTCGATCAATTTTTAAATCAATCCCAACCTCCTCGTGACGTTTAGTAAATATGAACAAAGTCCATCCTGCTCCAGCAAGGATAGATATAGCAACTACAATATTATAGAAAATCGTAGAGGCTTCCAAACAAGAACATATTATCATATTTTCAGATTTTGAATTAGGTTAATCTATCCCGATGGTTTATTCCAAAATGACGCACAACTCGTTTATTACCCAAGTTTTATTTGGTTTAGCGTACCATTTTGATGTGCTAAACCAAACTTTTGGTGAGGGTTTATTTCTTTACTAAAGTATAAATAATGTGGTAATGTGGTGCAGGGTGGTTGAATAATATTTGGATATATGCAAAAAAATATGCTGCGAGGCGAGTTGCAGGGGTATGCATTGTGCTCAAATGAGGGTGCAGTGATGGCAGCGCGGGAAGTGATGGAGCGCTGTGGAATGGGCATGCGCGCTGCCAGCTGGATTGCTACGGTAACCCCGGGGAACCAGCCTGAGAGCTGGTTTACCCGGGGCTATTAATATTTTAGGCCTACGGCCTAATTGCGTCTACCAAAGTTGTAAGGTTAATTGCGGCCTTGAGGTTTACTTTGGAACTCCGCATGAAAAGTTAACGGTTCATGCACAAAATATTTGTGAGAAAACACCTCTCTTTTAAAGGAAGGTGAAGAGGATGTTTGCAGCAGAGGCAAGTAATGAGCCCTTCGGGGTTATTCGCTGGGCACTTCGTGCTGCTTAAAGGCCTATTTGTTATAAGCGGTTTTAGTTAATGCTCTATTCTGTCTGGAAATTATTATTCGAAGATTATTCAGTTTTGAATAACGGTATTATAAACTTAATATCTGTTCCTTTTCCTTCTTGACTATCTACCCAAATTTTACCGCCGTGTTTTTCGACAAATTCTTTGCAAAGAATTAATCCTAACCCTGAACCATTTTCTCCGGCTGTTCCTTTAGTTGTTAAACTTGTATCGTTTCTAAAAAGTTTATTTCGAGATTCTTCATTCATTCCAATACCAGTATCAGAAACTGTAATTACAATGTTATTTTGATCTTGCAGAGTATAAATATCTATCTTCCCATTTGAATTAGTGAACTTAAGAGCATTGGAAATTAAATTTCGTAAAACTGTATGTAACATATTTTTGTCTGCGTAGACCTGAACTTCTTTGGCTTGTGGATAACTTAAAGATATTTTCTTAATCTTAGCAGTTGAATCCGACAATTCTATAATATCTTGAATAATAGATGATAAGTTTACATATTCGGGATTAAAAGTAATTTGTCCGGTTTGTGATTTTGCCCAATCTAAGAGGTTTCCAAGTAAGGTTAAGGTATTTTTAACTGCTATATTGATTTGCTCAACAAAATGCTTGGTTTTTACTATATTATTCGAGTCAATATTTTCATGTAAAAGTTCAGCATATCCCAAAATACCAGAAAATGGACTTCTTAAATCGTGCGCAATTATTGAAAACAACTTATCCTTGGTCGCATTTAATTCGGTGAGCTTTAATTCATTATTTATATTATCGGTCACATCATAGCACGAACCAATATAACCTAAGAAAGTATTGTCTAAATCATAAAATGGCCTCCCATAATCTCTTATCCAACGGTATTCTCCGAATTTGTTTTTCATACGATAATGCATTAAAAATGCTTCTCGTTTATCAAACGCTGCAACATAAGTCTGTACGCATAAATTGAAATCATCGGGGTGTACACCTTCTGCCCATCCGTTCCCAAATTCTTGTTCCATTGTTCTTCCAGTAAACTCGAGCCATGTTTTATTAAAATAATCACATAACTTATCTAATCGAGAACGCCATATTAATGCGGGGAACTCTTCAAAAATTTTCAGATACAGTTCCTTGGCTTGATTTACTTCAATTTGATTCTGCTTAAGAATTGAATTTTCATTTTCCAATTCTTTTATTTTCTCTTTGAGTTTGTGAATATCAGTTTCTGTATTCATAGTCACTTAATTTAAAATTGCCTATAACTCGTTTACAAACCCACCTTTAGCTGCATTTTATTTCTTCACTAAGGTATAAAGAATGTGGGCATGTAGTGCGGGGTGGTTGAATAATATTTGGTTAGATGCAAAAAAATGCGCTGTGGGAAGGGTTGCAGGGGGTATGCCTTGTGCTCAAATGAGGGTGCAGTGATGGCAGCGCGGGAAGTGATGGAGCGCTGGTGAATGGGCATGCGCGCTGCCAGCTGGGTTGCTACGGTAACCCCGGGGAACCAGCCTGAGAGCTGGTTTACCCGGGGCTATTAATATTTTAGGCCTAATTGCGTCAAACAAAGTTGTAAGGTTAATTGCGGCCTTGAGGTTTACTTGAGAACTCAGCATGAAATCTGTTTTACGCACTCCTTTAACTCTGTATAACTCCCTCCTATTCTCTGACTCCTTTTAATTCTTTGACTTCTAAAATTTAACCACAAAGACCTCAAAGGCAACAAATTATATGTGACCCCTCTAAATCTCCCCTAAGAGGGGCGACTTGCGTTATAATTCCCGCATGATGTTAGCAGGTTCCTTCCCCTCTTAGGGGAAGGTCAGGTTAGGGTCATATTGTTGACATATAGTTTCCATTGTTTTTGTTTTTTTAAATTCGAATCAGACACTTCTCTAACTTCTCTAACTTCTTTTCCTTCGTTTAACTCCTTTTACTTCTTTTACTTCCTCTAACTTCGTTTAACTTCTCTGACTCCTTTTAATTCTTTGACTCCTAAAATTTAACCACAAAAACCTCAAAGGCAATAAACAAAGGATCACAAAGAAAAAGTTGTTCGACGCACTTCTCTAACTTCTTTTACTCCTTTAACTTCTCTGACTCCTTTTAATTCTTTGACTTCTCTGACTTCTTTTAATTCTTTTAATTCTTTGACTTCAGAATAATTTCAAATTTTCTTGTCGTTTCAAAATAATATCTATATTTGCCCCTGCGCAACACTAACCGTTCTGTTAGAAAGGTTCGAATTATAAAGAAGAGTGGAGAGATCAGGCTCTATGAAACTCTAGCAACCCCTCAGGTGAGAAAGGTGCTAATACCTGCCCGAAAAAGGGAATAATAACTCAAGACCAGAAAAAATGAGTTTACAGGTTCAACTTTTAATCAGTGCAAGCAACGACAAAAGTCGTGGCTGCTTTGCTATTTCTACTCCGTCGCAACTCCAACCCAAGAGTATGCGAATGCGCCGCTCTCTCCGAATGCGGTAACTTTCATTTCTTTCGAGTCTGAAACATTCCGCTGCGTCCACTTAGGACTGCATTGGCCTTGCTATGCGCTTACCGCCATAGCCCAACATTTCGAATAACTTATCGGAGATTCCACCATGCAAACCATCTTTGTAAGCCTACCCTCGGTAGTGCTACCGCGCCGTAAAGGATTTATGCCCATGCAGGGCAAAAGATACGATTACCCAAACAACAGAAACGAGCACAACTCTTTCTATTTTCTTTTAAACACTAAAAAATAAAAATCATGTCGACACCATATAAGTTCGAAACACAGCAAGTGCACGGAGGTCAAGTGCCCGATCCAACAACCGGAGCCATTGCTGCTCCTATATACCAAACGGCGGCCTACGCCTTTCAGGATACCGCGCATGCAAAGGGGCTATTTGCACTGGAAAAGGAGGGTTTTATATACTCCCGTATTGGCAACCCCACGGTAGATATCCTCGAGAAACGGCTGGCGCTGCTTGAAGGTGGCGTGGCAGCGTTAGCCGTGGCCTCGGGACAATCGGCCCAGCTATTGGCGCTCACTACCCTTGCCACCCTTGGCGATAACATTGTGGCTTCCCCCCATCTTTATGGTGGAACCTATACCCTACTCAAGGACTCGCTGGCAAGATTTGGTATTGAAGCGCGATTTGCAAAAAGCGATAAGGTAACCGATTTGGAACCGCTGATAAATGAAAACACCAAGGCTATTTACGTTGAAACCATTGGCAATCCGGGTTTCTCTATTCCCGACTTCGAGCGGATTGCATCCCTATGCAAAAAGAGTGGTCTTCCGCTCATTGTCGATAACACTTTTGGGGCGGGCGGGTATCTATGCAAGCCCATTGAGCACGGGGCAACTATTGTGGTAGAGTCGGCCACCAAGTGGATTGGCGGTCACGCCAACAGCATAGGCGGAATCATTGTCGATTCAGGTAATTTCGATTGGGCTAGCGGTAAATTCCCTTTAGTTTCGAATCCAAGCCCGGCTTACCACGATCTATGCTTCACCGAAAAGTTTGGGAACCTCGCTTTCATTGTGAAAGCAAGGGTGGAAGGATTACGCGATTTGGGTCCTTGCCTAAGCCCCTTCAACGCCTTTCTGCTGCTGCAAGGCGTTGAAACCCTCTCGCTACGCGTGGAGCGAATCACGCAAAATGCGCTCGCGCTGGCACGGTGGCTCAGCAATCACCCCAAGGTGGAATCGGTATTTTATCCGGGATTAGAGAACCATGCCTACCATGAGCAGGCAAAAAAATATCTGTCGAATGGTTTTGGCGGAGTGCTCTCCTTTGTTCCCAAAGGTGGAGCAGCAAAGGCCTCGCATGTTGTAGATAACCTCCAACTTGTTTCGCACCTTGCCAATGTGGGCGATGTTCGAACGCTAATAATTCAGCCGTCTATCACTACTCACCAGCAGCTTAGCGAGGCAGAGCAATCCGCTGCGGGTGTAAGTAACGCCCTACTCCGTGTTTCGCTAGGAATAGAGCATATCGACGATATAATCGCGGATTTCAGTCAAGCGTTAGAGCTAATATAACGGAGCACTTTTGGTTGCCGGAATGTAGGTTTCGGGCCGCCCTCAGCAATGGTTGTTGCGCAACAAGTAACCTTTGGGGCGGTTACGAACCTACTCCGGTTCCAAAATTAATCTGCCAATATTGGAGCAAACGTCGATTACAGAGTCAGCTTCTGCTATAATTGTTAGCACAAAACAGAAAGCATATTCCTATGAGCCAACATAAGTTTTCGCTACAAAATGTAACGCTTGAATGCGGAATTACAATACCGGAGGTGGTAATTACCTACGATGTAATTGGAGACATTCAAAAAAATGCCGACAAGGTGGTGTGGATCTGCCATGCACTTACCGCCAACTCGAACCCAGAAGAGTGGTGGCCGGAGGTGGTGGGAACAGGAAAACTGTTCGACCCGGAGGTTACCCCCATTGTGTGTGCCAATATACTGGGCTCATGCTACGGCTCCACTGGGCCAATGAGCATCAACCCTATTAATGGGAAACCTTACCGTCTATCCTTTCCACTGATTACCGTTCGCGACATGGTTTTTGTCCACGAGCAGCTACGCAAGCACTTAGGAATAGAGCGGATTTACATTAATGTTGGTGGTTCAATAGGTGGTTTTCAAACGCTAGAGTGGGAATGCTCCTACCCCGGCACTGCCGAACATATTGTTCTGATTGCCTGCAGCGCAAAAGCCTCGCCGTGGGTTGTTGCCTTTAACCAATCGCAACGCCTGGCCCTTCAAGCCGATCCGACGTTTGTGAGCGAAGATATTGATGGTGGTAAGGATGGACTAAAGGCTGCCCGCAGCATTGCATTGCTTAGCTACCGAGGAAGCATAGCCTACAACTTAAGCCAGAATGACGATAGGAACGATATGGTAACCGGTCATAGAGCCGCTACTTACCAGAACTATCAAGGTGAGAAGCTAGTGAATCGGTTTGATGCCTACACCTACCTTACGCTTACAAAGGCCATCGACTCACACAATGTGGGACGTGGCAGAGGCAGTGTGGCCGAAGCGTTGGCAACAATTACCGCAAAAACCCTAGTGGTGGGTATTGATAACGATATCCTCTTCCCTACCAACGATCAAAAGGAGATTGCAGAGCATATTCCCAACGCTCAATATGCCGAGATTCACTCGAACTTTGGACACGATGGATTTCTGCTGGAGTGGCAGCAGCTGGAAAGGGTTATTGGGGAATTTGTAGGGAGAAGGAGTTAGAAGAAGATAGAAGAAGTTAGAGTAGTTAGAAGAAGTTAGAAGAAGTTAAACGAAGTTAGAGAAGTAAAAGAAGTAAAAGAAGTAAAAGAAGTTAGAAGAAGTTAGAAGAAGTAAAAGAAGTTAGAAGAAGTTAAGAGAAGTGTCTGATTCGAATTTAAAAAAACAAAAACAATGGAAACTATATGTCAACAATATGACCCTAACCTGACCTTCCCCTAAGAGGGGAAGGAACCTGCTAACATCATGCGGGAATTAGAACGCAAGTCGCCCCTCTTAGGGGAGATTTAGAGGGGTCACATATAATTTGTTGCCTTTGATTACTTTGTGGTTAAATGGAGAAGTTAGAGGAAGTAAAAGAAGTTAAACGAAGTTAGAAGAAGTTAGATGGAGTTAGAAGAAGTTAAACGAAGTTAGAGAAGTAAAAGAAGTTAAACGGAAGTTAGAGAAGTAAAAGAAGTTAGAGGAAGTTAAGAGAAGTGTCTGATTCGAATTTAAAAAAACAAAAACAATGGAAACTTTATCGCAACCAAGCATCACTAAAAATAGAAAACAGGAGAATGGAACCAGGCAAATAATTGGCTTGTTTGGATTTGGAACGGTTGGAAAAGGGCTTTACCATGTGTTGGGCAGTTCGCCCACTACTAAAGCCACCATCAAAACCATTTGCATAAAAAATCCCGATAAAGAGCGGGATATAAACACCAATTTACTCACCACCAACGCCGAGGATATCCTCAACGATCCGGAAATAAACCTAGTGGTAGAGTTGATCGATAGTGCTACCGACGCTTACCATATAGTGAAGGCAGCCCTCCTAAAAGGAAAGAGCGTGGTGTCGGGGAATAAAACCATGCTTGCGCACCACCTGGAGGAACTCATTCAAATTCAGCAAACCACTGGTGCGGCCCTTCTCTATGATGCCTCTGCATGTGGAAGCATTCCGGTAATTCGTAACCTTGAAGAATACTACGATAACGACCTTCTTCTTTCGATTCAAGGAATCCTGAACGGCTCCACCAACTACATTCTATCGAGGATATTCCAGCACGGCGACAGCTACGACGTGGCACTAAAGCAAGCACAAGACCTTGGCTTTGCCGAAAGCAATCCAACGTTTGATGTGGATGGCTTCGACGCGCTGTATAAGCTTATAATTCTTGCTGTGCATGGCTTTGGAACCTATGTTCACCCAAAGGAGGCCTTTCACTGTGGAATTTCCAAACTCAACGACCACGACATCCAGTATGCTCGTGAAAAAGGAAAGAAAATTAAGTTGGTAGCCAACCTCTCAAAGCTGGATAACGGCCGTTTCACCCTTTACGTAATGCCTCGTTTAGTAAATCCCGACGAATACATCTACAATGTGGAAGAGGAATACAACGGCGTGGTGATTGAAGGAGCTTTCTACGAAAAACAGTTTATGTTTGGCAAGGGAGCCGGCGGTTTCCCAACAGGCTCGGCGGTGCTGTCGGACATTACGGCGCGCTACCACGACTACCGCTACGAGTATAAAAAGCAACGCTACTTTGAGCCACTAACCTACACCAACAAGGTTATTGTGGAGGTATACTTCCGCTACACCTCACCAGCCGACCTTAGCCATTTTGAGTTCGAACAAATCAGTGAGAAATTCTCTGGAAAAGAGAGTAGCTGGCTCATTGGTACCATAAAACTCTCCGCTCTTCAAAAAATTCAAGATTTGCTACCGAAACTTGACGTATTTCTTGCCTTAACAGGTAGAAGTGAGTAGATTAAACCTTAAATTAGAAGCGATAAAACACGATTGATGTTAATCGGAACTGTTTTTTATCACAAATGAGCAGAAAAGATTAAAGCACTACCGGTACAAATCGCTGCAAAAAAAGGAAACAATGTATAGAAATACCTTCATTTACAAAATACTACAGGAGAGAATTCTTGTACTTGATGGAGCAACAGGAACTATGCTCCAACGGCACAACCTTAAAGAGGCAGATTTTAGAGGAGAGAAATTTACTACCCATCCCAAATCGCTAAAGGGAAACAACGACCTGCTGGTGCTTACCCAGCCCGAAATTGTTGCAGGTGTTCACCGTGCCTACTTCGATGCAGGGGCCGATATTGTAGAAACGAACTCCTTTAACGCCAACAGGATTTCTCAAGCCGATTATGGGTTGGAAGATTGGGTCTACAAAATAAACCTAGAAGCGGCCAAAATTGCCAAACAAGTTGCCCTTGAATATACAGAGAAAGACCCATCAAAGCCCCGCTTTGTGGCTGGCTCTATGGGTCCAACCAATAAAACCGCAAGCCTCTCGCCCGATGTGAATAATCCGGCGTTTAGAGGTGTTACATTTGACGAATTGGTTATCGCCTATACCGAGCAGGCCGAAGGGCTTATCGATGGTGGTGCCGATATTCTTTTGGTGGAGACGATTTTCGATACCCTCAACGCGAAGGCGGCACTCTTCGCCATTGAGTCCGTTTACGAAAAAAGAAATACCTACCTTCCAATAATGGTCTCGGGAACCATTACCGATGCCAGCGGACGCACACTTTCGGGCCAAACGCTTCAGGCATTCATTACCTCGGTATCGCACGGCCCCATCCTCAGTATTGGGTTGAATTGTGCACTTGGTGCACATCAGCTCATGCCCTACCTCACTGAACTTTCCCAGAACACCAACTTTTTTGTGAGCGCTCACCCCAATGCGGGACTACCCAATCAACTGGGCGATTATGAGGAAACAGCGCAGCAAATGGCTGATATAATTGAGGAGTATATGAAGCGCGGCCTCATTAATATTATTGGTGGCTGCTGCGGATCTACCCCTACCCACATTGCTTTGATTGCCGAACTGGCCAAAAAATATCCCCCGCGCAAACGCGCCGATGTACCAAAACAAACCCGGCTTAGTGGGCTTGAATCGTTGGAGCTAAGGCCCCACATCAACTTTCTCAATATAGGAGAACGCACCAATGTGGCAGGCTCGAAGAAATTTGCCCGTCTCATTGCCGATGGAAAATATGAGGAAGCCCTATCCATTGCACTGGAGCAGGTGGAAGGAGGAGCGCAGGTGATAGACGTTTGCATGGACGACGCCCTTATTGATGGAGAAAAGGCCATGACCACCTTCCTCAACTACATTGCCGCGGAACCGGATATTTCAAAGGTTCCTATTATGATAGACAGCTCTAAGTTTAGCATAATTGAGGCTGGGCTCAAATGCGTTCAGGGTAAATCTATTGTGAACTCCATAAGTTTAAAGGAGGGCGAAGAACAGTTTATCGCCCACGCAAAAACCATTAGGAAATACGGAGCGGCTATGGTGGTAATGCTCTTCGATGAGCATGGCCAGGCAGCCACTACCGAGCACCGTATTCAAGTTGCACGACGCAGCTACGACCTACTTACGCAAAAGGCAGGCATTCCTCCAGAGGATATTATTATCGACCCCAATATTCTTGCTATTGGAACAGGAATTCCGGAACATTCCAACTATGCTGTGAACTTCCTAGAAACCTGCCGATGGATTAAAGAAAACCTACCCTACGTAAAGATTAGCGGCGGGGTTAGCAACCTTTCCTTTAGCTTTAGAGGCAATAACACCATTAGGGAAGCAATCCATTCGGTATTCCTTTACCATGCAAGTCTTGCCGGAATGGATATGGGTATCGTAAATCCGTCCATGTTGGTTGTTTATAGCGAAATACCTGCCAATCTGCTAAAGTTAACCGAAGATCTCGTGCTTAACCGACGGAAAGATGTCACCGAAAGATTATTGGTATTTGCCCAAAACGTTCAAGATGAAAAGCACGGAACCGTTAGAGACGACAAATGGCGAAAGGAGAGCGTGGAAAAAAGGCTGGCTCACTCTCTGGTAAAGGGAATAACCGAATTCATTGAAACAGACACTGAGGAGGCACGCATTAAACTGGTGAGTGCTCTGGATGTAATTGAAGGTCCGCTCATGGATGGTATGCGTGAGGTAGGCGACCTTTTCGGCTCGGGAAAGATGTTTCTCCCTCAGGTTATAAAAAGTGCCCGCGTTATGAAGATGGCAGTAGCAATACTCCAACCGCACATTGAACTCGAACGGGCCCAAGGAAAGAAGGGACGTACAGCAGGCAAAATTATTCTTGCCACAGTGAAAGGCGATGTGCACGACATTGGGAAGAATATTGTTGGAGTAGTCCTCTCCTGCAATGGCTACGAAGTAGTCGACCTAGGAGTAATGGTGCCAACAGAGAAAATCATAGAAGAAGCCATAAGGCATAATGCCGACATTGTTGGTTTAAGCGGCCTAATTACCCCATCCCTCGACGAAATGGTTCAGGTTGCAAAGGAAATGGAACGTCAAAAACTGACCATTCCTCTGCTTATTGGAGGGGCAACGACCTCCAAACTTCATACGGCCTTAAAGATTGACAACGAGTATAGTGGCGGAGTAATCCAGGTGAAAGACGCCTCCCTTGCAACCTCTGTTGCAGGAAGCCTTTTAAACCCAAAGACAAAGCCTGCTTTTATGGAAAAAGTAAAGGCCGACTACGAGAAAGCGCTTAAGAACTATAAAGCCGAGAAAATCGAGATGATCTCGCTAGCCGACGCAAGAAAGAATGCCCTTATAACGGACTGGAAAACATACAACCCGCCAAAACCTGCTCGCATTGGGGTTGGTACATACAAGGACTACCCGATTGATGAAATTAGAGCATTCATTGATTGGACCTTCTTCTTCTTTGCTTGGGATATTGCCGGCAGATGCCCAGCAATATTAACCGATCCAGTAAAAGGCATCGAGGCACAAAAACTATTCGATGATGCAAACCAACTCCTCGACGAGATCGTTGCAAATAAAACACTTACCGCCAACGGAGTTGAAGGACTATTTGATGCTAACTCAAAAGGCGACAGCATTCTAATCTACGAAGATGATAATCGAGATAGAGTGATACAATTATTCCCCCAACTTCGAAATCAGGAAAAGAAGAGTGCCGGAGAACCAAACCTCTGCCTCGCCGATTATATTGCTCCGGCAGATAGTTTAAAGAATGACTACTTTGGTGCTTTCGCGGTTACCGTTCATGGTGCCGATCTTCTGGCAAGTCATTACCACGAAAAGAAGGACGAGTACAATGCCATCATGGTGAAAATACTAGCCGATAGATTGGCCGAAGCGTTTGCCGAACTCCTGCACCTAAAGACAAGAAAAGAGATTTGGGGCTATAGTCCAAACCAAAATCTGAGCATGGACGATATCATTAAAGGCCACTACCGAGGAATACGTCCCGCACCAGGCTACCCGGCTTGCCCCGATCATCGTGGAAAAAAACAAATTTTCGATTTGCTTTCGGTTGAAGAACATGCAGGTATTTCGCTTACCGAGAACTTGGCAATGAGCCCGGGGGCTTCGGTGGCAGGTTATTACTTCTCGCACCTCGAAAGCAAATACTTTAATGTAGGCAAGATTGCACCCGATCAACTTACCGACTATGCCGATCGCATGAACCTCAAGGAGAACGAAGTGATTAAGTTTATACCCACATACATTCTGTAGCAATGACAATTACTGAACATATAAGCAACGCCCAATCGACCCTATTCTCCTTTGAACTGTTGCCCCCGCTTAAGGGTGAAAACCTGCAAACCATTTTTAATGCAATTGATCCTCTTTTAGAATTTGCCCCAGCCTACATAAATGTAACCTACCATAGAGAAGAGGTAGTTTACCATAAGGGGAAAAGTGGTGCGTTTCTTCCTAAAGTATTACGAAGAAGGCCGGGAACAGTAGGCATTGCAGCCGCAATACAGCATCGCTACAATATCGACGTGGTGCCACACGTAATTTGCGGCGGTTTCAGCAAGGAAGATACCGAAGATGCCTTAATCGATTTTGACTTCTTGGGCATCAACAACCTACTGGCCGTAAGAGGTGATGCCGATAAAATTACTGGACGTTTTGAACCCAATCCAGCCGGTCATCCACATGCAGTAGACCTTATCAAGCAAATTGTTCGGATGAATAATGGGCACTATAACGATGAAAATATTGAGTCGGCAACCCCAACAAAGTTCTGCATAGGCGTTGCCGGTTATCCCGAGAAACACACAGAAGCGCCCAACATGGCCAATGATTTGATGTATTTGAAAGCCAAAGTGGATGCCGGTGCCGAGTATATTGTTACGCAACTTTTCTTCGACAATAAGAAGTATTTCAGCTTTGTGGAAAGTTGCCGGAAAGTAGGAATTACAGTGCCAATTATTCCCGGATTAAAACCCATCTCGGTAAAAGAGCACATGAGCCTACTTCCGCGAGTGTTCAACGTAGATCTCCCCGAAGATTTAGTCAGAGAGCTTGTAATTTGCAACGACAATAAGTCTGCCCGTGAGTTAGGTATTGAGTGGACAATCCAACAAGCAAAGGAACTTAAGCAAGCAGGAGTTCCATCCATTCACTTCTACACCATGGGGAAATCCGATAATATTGCCCGAATTGCACGGGCGGTGTATTAAACCACGGTTACGTTAAGTACTGGCTAACCTTGCCCAGCAACTCATAGGAATCAATTAGATTCGTTGTGTAATCGCGACAAATGATCTTGTGTACCCATAATCGCTACTACAGGAGAATAACCCTATTGGATTATTCTTGGTGTTGAATCGAAAGAAACACTACTACTTTATTGCATAAGTTTCGGAACAAACAAACTATGATCCTCTTTTTTTTATACCTTTCGACCTGAACCAACAAACCGTATTTCAATGATTAAAAGACTCTTAATAATTGCACTCCCCGCGATTCTCATTTTAAGCGGCTGTGAACAAAAAAAAACAGATCCACAACAAACGCCTCAGGGTATGGACCAAAAAGTTGTTCGAAAAGTTATTGACTCATTGGTTGTAAACTATGGCCAGGATCAAAAAAGCGTCATCACAAAGGGCGTTAGCCAAGTAGCAACCTTATGGCGATCGAAAGATGGCTCCGAAACCGAATTCACCACCTTCTGTGTGAATAACTATCAAGGCAATACTGAAGCCAAGGAGGTATTGTTTAGTAGGCTTGCGCGCAACTTTGAGATTCTAGGTGGCTACTATTCTAAGATTAACAAGGAGCTGCTGAAACCGCTTCAACTCGACAACGGGCAAGAAGCCACGCCAATTGACGAGCTTTTTGGCGCATTTAATCCTTCCGCTCACTTAACCGACGATATGTTTGGAAACCGCATTGCATTTATTGCTATGCTAAACTTTCCATTCTATTCGTTGACTGAAAAAACGGAGTTGGGCCCAAAATGGAATCGCCATGAGTGGGCATACGCCCGCCTGGGTGATATGTTTTCCTCGCGTGTTCCTGCCGAAATCCAGCAAAATGCTTCCGATAAGCTAACTGCCGCTGACACTTACATCTCCAACTACAATATTTTTATGGGGAACCTAGTGGACAAAGATGGAAAAACATCCTTTCCAAAAGAGTTAAAACTCATTACACACTGGGGGTTGCGCGATGAACTAAAATCGCAATATGCCAATAAGGAGATCGGAATTAAGAATCAGGAGATGATTTATCAGGTAATGAAGCGCATTATCGATCAAACCATCCCTACACAGGTAATCAGCAAAAATGATTACACTTGGAATCCTTTCGACAATATAATTACCAAAGATGGGAAAGTTGCCGAAGTTATCCCCGAGAATGATCAACGCTACCAGGTGCTTCTCGACAATTTCAAGGCCATGCAGGCCATTGATAATTTTAGCCCCGATTACCCTACATACATCCAGCGCAAGTTTGAACAAGAGATGGAGATTCCTCAAGCCGATGTTGAAAAAATCTTTATCGAATTTGTATCCTCCCCGGTGATCCTCGATATGGCTAAACTTATTAGCAGTAGGTTAGGTCGTCCGCTTAAACCCTACGACATTTGGTACAACGGGTTTAAATCGCGTGGCATAATGACCGAGGAGATGCTCACAGCGATGACCAAGAAGAAATATCCCAATACCGCAGCGATAGAAAAGGATCTTCCAAATCTTCTGAAACAATTGGGATTCAAAAAGGACAAAGCTGAATTTATTGCCTCCCGCATTCGGGTTGAAAGTTCACGAGGTGCAGGGCATGCTTGGGGAACTGAAATGCGCGGCGATGTTTCACTCCTCCGCACCCGAGTTGGTGCAAGTGGAATGGATTATAAAGGTTATAATATTGCGGTGCACGAATTTGGCCACAATGTGGAGCAAACTATTACCACCGAATTTGTGGACAACTACATGATGTCCGACGTGCCTAATACAGCCTTTACCGAAGCATTAGCCTTTATTTTCCAAAAGCGCGACCTTGAGTTACTTGGAATAAAAGCAAAGGACAAGGATAAAATGAACATGATGGCGCTCGATAATGCATGGGCTTGCTACGAAATCATGGGAGTATCCTTGGTCGATATGAATGTATGGAAATGGCTTTACGCTCACCCAGAAGCAACCGCCCCAGAACTCAAGGATGCCGTAATTTCTATCGCTAAAGAGGTTTGGAATAAATACTACGCCAACGTCTTTGGCAGCAAAGATGAACCAATCTTGGCTATTTACAGCCATATGATAGACAATCCATTATACTTGAGCGCCTACCCAATTGGCCATCTTATCGACTTTCAGGTAGAACAACAGCTTGAAGGAAATAACTTTGCTGAAGAGGTTACCAGAATGTATAGCCAAGGTAGGCTGATCCCACAACTCTGGATGAAAGGAGCCGTTAACAGTGAACTCTCAAGCACACCGACTCTCAAAGCTGCCGAAAAAGCACTAAAAGAGGTGAAGTAAAATGCTCCATAACAAGAAAGAGGTGTCCCCATTTTGGAGACACCTCTTTTTTTTTCGCATAACAATATGTTCTTTAGAATTCAGACAAAACTGAATCTCAACCTAATTTCATTTACTGATGGTTTCCAGAATCCTCATCGTCCCCCAGTCTAATTGAGACAGGTTTCTTAATGGAATACTTCTTCGACTCGGCCAAGAAAATAAAGTGAGCAGCAACAATTAATCGTACACTAGGACGCTTATAGTTTACGGCCGCATAATCGTATGGAAACATTGCTACCAGAGCTGGTGAGATGTTCCTATCGCGCATCAGATAACCGTAGTATTCACCTATCGACTCCTCATCCTGTCCAACGCTCTCAACAAGCTTAAATAATTTCCCATTCATATTTATGTCCAAGTAAACTCCCTTTAAGCTATCGGGTGCATTAACGCGGCGAACAATCCAAAACTCCGAAAACAGGCCGGATTTTTTCATCTCCTGGATTAGCCCTTCAAAGGCGACTTCATTGAAAATAGGTTCGGAGAATGTGGGATTCGAAAAAAATTCGGAATAAGCCTCTTGCACGTTCTTGTAATTGCAAGAAACAAGAATAGTGCTATCCATGAAGCGAATAACTCTATTCGTCGTTTCAACCTCTTTGGAGGAAAACACCTGTGTTAAGTTTTGATCAACCGTATCCACCGGTGGCTTTGTTATGGTATCACAAGCCGCAAGCGAAAAACATAGCGCAAATCCTAACGTGAAATATTTGGTCATAGAGTAACGTTTTATGATAACGAAGGTAACTTCAAATAACAACTATTAAATAGTACTTCTCACCTTTTTTTTCCTTAATGTGTGAATACACTTTCGTGTCGAGTAATCGTTATGAAATGGATGAATGATGGGAGGAAAAAAAAATACTCCGAGAGACCTTCACGACACAACGAGACAAAGGAAAACAAAAAAGTCAGATGCGACGCTATTTACTTTAGGACTATCGATAGTCTTGTCGTAATCAACCTATATACTAAAACCATCGTTAAATCAACAACATAAACCAATATATAGAAAACAAAAGCGAACAAAATAAACGTTTCAACTGCCTACGACGCCAATTAAATAGGATAAAGTGCATAAGCCATCGTGATCGAATATTACCTTAAAAAGAGGAAGATATAAAGAACACTCTGTTTTTAAGTCGAAAAATATAACCGAATAAATCACCCTTATGGCATTCTTGAAATATTACTTCCGTGAAAGTCTTTTGAACAGGATCGTCTCCGTTTGAAAACAAATAGGCCCATATAGTAGAGCGCAGTATGTTTGAAAATACTACTTTTGTGATCAAATTCTCAACATGATCCACAAAGTTCTCCTTGGACAATTGTTAGGCGCTTTAAAAGCAGCAAGCCGGAGCAAGGTAATTAGCTTTATTACTATAAGGAAGATCGATTGAAATACAAACAAAGTAGGGCCAACAATCTCTATAAAACTAATTTATGCAGCAATGAATAGCAAAACAAAACGAATTCTAACGAAAGCAGCCATCGGAATTGTTGCAGGATTGGTTATAGTTCAAATACTGTTTTTTATCTTTAGAAATCTCGTATTACAGGTTGCATTCGATAAGGTAGCCGATCGTGCAATGTCTAGGTTTGGGATGGAATTAAAGTGTGAGAGTCTTAAATTCAGAGGCTTATCGGAGGTATATCTTGAAAAGTTCACGATAGTTCCTCCAAATGGTGATACGTTACTAACCGCTGAAGAAATTGGTGTTCATCAGTCATATTTAAAAATGTGGATACTAAAACCATCCATCAAAGCCATTACGGCCAACAATGTTAAGCTGAACCTCATTCGAACCGATACCTCGGGAAACTACTTCGCATTTTTCAAACAAAAATCAGTTACTATAACCGATTCAACCTCAAAAGGGAACTTAGCAAGCAGATACGGTAAACTTTTAAAACTCTCACTAGATCTACTAACGGCCGACACATACCTAAAAGATGTATGCGTATCCTACCGGCATAATGACTATACACTTTCCATTTCCCTTCCCGAATTAATCTCCGAAAATGGGCAGTTTGGGTCGAAAATAGAAGTGACTGAGTTTGGCAAAACCAATACCATAAACCTTAGCGGCCAAGCAAGTCGATGGAATAGCGAAATTTCCTACCGATTAACCAAAAGCGAATTGGGAAAAATAGAGATACCATTTCTCAAGCATAAGTTTAATATAAAAGCCGATTTTGATTCCCTCTACCTCCACCTCAAAGGAGAGAATTTTTCAAATACCTTAACCCAATTTGCAGTGCAGGGTAGCACCTATAATATTGATATTGAAAGCCCCAAGTTAGCGCAAGAGGTAGTGAAATTTGATAGTCTGATGGGCTCATGCAAACTTTTGATTGGTAGCGATTTCTTTGAAATGGACAGCACCTCCATTATGAAGATGAACCAACTTGCCGCAAACTTCTATGCTAGATATAAACCCGCCAGCAAACCGGAATACGACTTCAAAATTAACACAGGCGAATTTCCAGCCGAAAACCTGTTCGCCTCACTCCCTAATGGTTTATTCAGCAACCTTTCCGGAATGAAGGCTTCTGGCAGCTTATCCTACAATCTCGATTTTCATCTAAAGATGGAAAAACCCGAAGACTTGGTCTTTTCCTCAAACCTTAAGGGCACTAAGTTCAGGATTCAGAGTTATGGTAGAGCAAACCTGTCGAGAATGAACGAGCCATTTGAATATACGGCTTATGCTAGGGGCGTGCCCGTGAGGAGTTTTATGATTGGCCCTGAGAATCCAAATTTTAGAACGCTCGATCAAATCTCGGCTGCACTTAAAAGTGCCGTACTTACCTCCGAGGACGGATCCTTTTTCTGGCACAAGGGCTTCAACGAAGAAGCTTTCAAAAACGCCATCATTGAAAATATAAAAAAACAGCGATTTGCTCGAGGAGGTAGCACAATTAGCATGCAGCTGGTAAAGAATGTATTCCTGAACCAGAATAAAAATGTTGCCCGAAAAGTTGAGGAGATGCTCATTGTTTGGTTGATAGAAAACAATAGACTATCCACAAAAGATAAGATGTTCGAAACCTATCTTAACATTATCGAATGGGGACCCAACGTTTACGGTGCTTCCGAAGCGGCCAAGTTTTACTTCAATAAGGATGCGGATAAGCTTAACCTAAGCGAGGCTATCTTTATGTCGGCAGTTATACCGCGTCCACGAACTTTTGGTTACTTCCTTGACTCAACATTTGCCCCCAAGCCTTCGGTTTCGGATTATTACAGAATCGTTAAAAACTTTATGCTGCGCCGGGGCGTAATCACCCAAGAGGAATACGATGCAACACTCCCAATACCAGCACTTGATGGTGCAGCCAAACAATACCTCATTAAAATAAGAACGAAGCCAGACAGCACCGCCGTGGAACAGGAACCAGAGGACGACATTCTTATCCTAGAGGATCCCAAATAAAGAAAGAGTGTCTTCAAGGTGAAGACACTCTTTCTTTTTAGAAAATTTCGCCATTTTGGCAATTCGATATATTTCAAAAAGAGATCCGCTGAGAATCCTAATTGATATAAAAAGCTTCTACACCAGGATAATAATACTTTTCCTTGGCAATCTGTTGAGGGAAAAGAAAGTATCGAATCTCGGCCTCAGAGCAGAGTTCCTCATTACCATTGTAAAGTTCAGCCTTAATAGTTACTAAGCGCTTATTTCGTTCAATAATTCTTGCTTTAAGCTTTATGTCGCCACCGTCAATGAATACGGGTTTTTTATAGGCAACGGTTAAATTTGCTGTAACTCCGGAAGTTTGACACTTCACGTACACAACCCAACTGGCAATTTCATCAAGGAGAGTGGCTTGAATGCCTCCATGCAAAACGTTAAGATAACCTTCAAAGGTCTTTTGGGGTTTCCAAAAAGCAATCATCTCCTCGTCTTGCTCGTAAAACTCAAGGTTAAGTCCACACTTATTGTTGGGCGAGCAACCAAAGCAGTTGGCATCGCTTCCATAACTCTCGGTAAAGGGGTTTCTAATTTTCTTCATTTTTACGGCGGTTTACAGGGTCGAAATTATCAAATTATTGGAGAATTCAACCCAAAAACGCGTATTCGCAACCAATAAGGATTCCTAATATCCGGTGGAAGCCTTATTTTTAATCACTTCGAGAAAGAAAATATTTTTTGACTAAAGTGTATTATCTTACTGAGAAATCGTCGGCATCCATCCAAACTGGAAATTTCAATCGGAAAGCATTTAGTTCATCAAGCGATAAACCGGCTGAAATAATTTCCTCCAAGCCTCGCTTTGCGCTAGTAATTATCATTCCCTTGGGGTCAATAATCACCGAATCGCCGGAGTAGGTAAGGCCAGTTCCATCCTCGCCTATTCGATTAGTGCCCACAACAAACGCCTGATTTTCGATGGCTCTGGCCTGCAATAAGACGGACCATACATCACGTCGACTCTCGGGCCAACTAGCCACGTAAACCATTAAATCATAATCATTCTGATTTCTACTCCAGACAGGAAAACGTAGATCATAGCAAATCTGAGGTAAAATTCGCCATCCGCGGAAATCAAACACCTTTCGCTCCTTGCCACTACTAAAGTAATTATGCTCATCCCCCATCCTAAAAAGGTGACGCTTATCGTAGGTTTGAACTATGCCTCCTGGCTCCATAAAAACCATACGGTTATAAAATTGCCCCTCTTCCTTAACGATCATACTTCCCATTATAGCAAGATTATACCTATCGGCATTCTTGTGTAGCCATTCCATCGTACTGCCATTCATCTCCTCGGCTAACCTTTCTGAATTCTGGGAAAACCCAGAAGTAAACATCTCCGGTAGAACAACCAATTCTACGTCAGGCGAAAGATCTTCGAGTAGGTTACCTATCTTGGTTTTATTACCAATCGCATTCTCCCATAATAGATCAATCTGCAACGCGGCCACAGTAAGATTTGCTTTCATTTCTTAGTATTCAAATGAATTGATATTTTCTATTACCTTCTGTTGATACCCATCGAGCAAGGTTTTACATACTGGGTGCTGAATATTGAAGGTATGGCTATTTAGACTCGACACTGGCATTAGCATGGGTGATGTTCCTGTAATAAATGCCGAGTCAAACGATGAAATATCAGCTGCTTTGATAACAACTTCGTCCACGGAAAATCCCATTTGTTGGGCAATTTGGATAACATGAAAACGAGTCACTCCTGGCAAAACTTCATGAAGAGGCGGAGTAAGCAACCTTGTTCCGGCGATAAAAAAAACATTTGAACGACTTCCCTCGGTAATTTCACCTTTAGCATTAACCAAAAGAACTTCAAAGAAGTTTTCCTGCTCAATGAGTCGATTTGCTTTATTTCTAATAGAAACATTGATGATTTTTGCGCTTGGATCGATCCTCTCCTCATTCAGAAATCCAAGCGGAACACCTGTTGTATAGAGCAGTTTGTCGGGATAGTTACTAGTAATAAAAAACATCCGATAGTGCAGTTGACTCGCAACAGAAAACACCTCTAACTTAAAGTTAATAAATGAGGCTCCGTTCGAAGTAACGAGTTTTTTCAGTGCGGCGATTAACGCAGTTGAGGACAGACTGAAATTAAGGTGCGCTATGCTGCACGACTCCATCAATCGGTGGTAGTGCTCGTCCCAAAACAAGGGCTTTCCTTCGATTAGTCGGACTACCTCATAAACCACCGTTCCTTCGGGTGTTGAGTTTAATGGCGCTTTGTCCAAACAAATATCGCCGTCAATAATTATATACGGGTATGTCACTGGTGGAAGTATCAATTCGTTGGTGGCAATGAATCTACAGAAGAATTTGGCGCTTTATAAGAACTCAAAATCTTAGATAAAAAAGGTCGGTAGTATCCATTGAAAAATTCAAATCCCAGTGGTCGCAATGTCAAGGAGATTGCACTGTTTAACAAATCCCCACCGACCATTTCCGAAGTAGCCATATAAACCGGAGTATGCGAGAAATCGCCTGCAAAATAGTAGAGTTGATAACCCGAACTACAGCCAAGGGCCGCAGGGAACGATTCGGGGATTCCATTATTTCGCAGAAGCGAAGATCCCTCTGGAGTTAAATGTAACATAAAGTTGCTGAACGTAGAGAGGCCAGGTCCTGCCTCAATTACCTCAAACCATTTCGTAAAAGAGACCTTGGACTTAACGCCAAAATGCGTCACGGTAGATGGTGGGGAAATTATAGAAACCTTACTATCCTCCAATTCGTGACCATTGATCAATAAAACAACCCGGTCTCTATCGCCCACAAAGACAATTCCCCCTTCCGAATTTGGCCAAGTTTTGTTCTGGGTGGTAGTATAAATATTAACGACCCAGGCAGGTGGTCTATTAGATTTTGTAGTATCGAACGATGGAAAACTGCGGCCAATCCATCCTGTCCAGGTAAACCCAAAAAGTTCCGAAAGTTTCTCTTTTTCCAAACCGCCACCAAGGTGGGAGAAGAGATTATGTTCAGCAATAATCAGTTTCCCTCTCTCTTTCATACCTTTTAGTAGAAGGTAGTCGTTTTGGTTTAATCCCCCATAAACCTTTTGCCCTAAAGCAGAATTTTTTGAACTCATCCAATCTTCCGAATATACTCCATAACAATCAATGTAGTATAGCATATCCAGACTATCGGCCATCCGATCAATTTCTACCAATCGAATTGTTCGAAAATCAAAGGTTCCTAACTCAGTATCTATTGGATAAAAGCCAAAGTAATCCTTATCATACCGATAAGGATTTCCATCTGGCTTCTGATAATGAAGGTTGGAAAGAACCCAAAAAAACGATTTGTGTTCAAGATACTTGCTGTTGAATACGGTTTTATCGAGAATATAGATATTGCGTACGGTAATAGACTTATTCTCCCATTTCAGGTGAAGAACAAACAACCCTACCCCGATTAGGATTACCATACTGCTAGCAATCCAAGCAACTCGCTTCATATAGAAATATTTTCGAACAAATCAATGCAAAATTTCATTGCACAAATTACGAAAAATAGGGTTACCAATGAAATTAGTTTTCCAACAAACGAATGCCACCATCTTAATTAGTCAAAACCCCCTAAGAAACTATCTTCCCGATGCTTTACCTTGCTTCAACAATTCGAGTTCCACAAAAAGATTATCAACTGATTCCATTGGCTTCATACACTGTTTTCCTGTGCATAAAAATAGATTATTGGGCGAATCCACAACTTTTGTGGCTATTGCCGGAATCTTGCTTTGCAACTGCCCACCTCCGAATATTAATGCTGGATAAAATATTGAAGCGATTTTTTTTGAAACCTCCTTATAATTATCGCCTTGCGCAATGACCACCACTGGTTCAAAATAGTGTCGTAGCAATAATCGTGACCAGTTTGCGGTATACGGCCCAGCACCAGAGAGTTGGTTCTTCAAATTAGACACCATCTGCATTGATAGCCGATCATACTCCTCAACAAAGAAATAATGGCTCAATGTTAAGAGTGAATGACCCAACGATGAAGCGGCTGCAGGCATTACACCGTCGGTTAATTCCATTTTTCGAGCAACAACAACTTCCTGCTCTTTCGACGTGAAATAAAACATTCCACCACGAGGGTCATAAAATGAAGTTAACGTTTCATCTACCAGCTTTTTTGATTTCAACAGCCATGATTCTTCCAAAGAAGCCTCATAAAGGGAAATGTAGCCTTCAGCTATAAAAGCATAATCATCTAAAAAGGCTAAACCAGAGCGATGTCCAGAGGTCAGGCACCGGCTCAATTGCCCATTCTCATCCATTAGATTCGCCTCAATGAAATGTGCCGTTCCTTCGGCCAGACAAAGCATGTTGGGGTCGTTAAGATGGCGAGATACTACAGATAACGCTTTCACCATCAACCCATTCCAGCATCCAATTTGCTTTATATCCAACGATGGCTTCTTACGCTCCGAGCGAACTAGAAGAAGTTTTGCCTTTAAGTTGTCCAGCCGCGTGGAATCCTCTTCGCTATGAACTCCCGAATGAAATTCTCGGTTGAGCGAAAGATTTATCATACCATCGAGGCTGCTACTCGGCGTTAGAGAAAAGAATTGCTGGAGAAGGGGGAAATCATCTCCCGAAATTGCAGCTAACTCTTCGAGTGACCAAACATAGTAACTCCCCTCAACACCCTCACTGTCGGCATCCAAGGAGCTATAAAACCCACCATTATCTGCCTGAAATTCTTGTAACGTAAAATTGATTGTTTCCTTCGCTATTCTGGCAAAATCGGCATACCCGAAATAGGTAAAAGCCTTGGCATAAATGGCGGCAAGCTGAGCATTATCGTAAAGCATCTTCTCGAAATGGGGAACCTTCCACTCTCGATCGACCGAATATCGAAAGAAACCGCCACCAAGATGATCGTATATTCCACCCTCGCTTAGCGATTTAAGGGTAAAAAAGAGATGCTGTTTTAAATCGCTATCCTCCGACAACCAAGCGTAATCAAGTAAAAACTCCAGCGCTGGTGGCATAGGAAACTTTGGAGCACTTCCCCAGCCGCCGAACTCCCGGTCGAACTTCCGTCTCCAAGGCTCTGCAACCAGCTTTAGATCCTTTAGGCTAGAACCGCAGGTAACCACCTTCTCTTTTATTATTTCTGTGCTGGCAACACCGTCCGATAGCTCCTTGGCAGCGCGCTCAACCTTTTGTCTGTCATTTCTCCAAGTTAAGTTCAGCCCCTTCAGAATCTCTTGCCAGTGCACTTTTTGAAAATAAGTTCCTCCAAAAATCGGACTTTTATCGGGCAGAGCAAAGCAATTTAATGGCCAACCACCACTACCAGTAATGAGCTGCACTGCACTCATATAAACTTGATCCACATCGGGTCGCTCTTCCCTATCTACTTTAATGCAAATGTAATTTTCATTCATCAACCGAGCCGACTCTTCGTCCTCGAACGACTCCCGCTCCATTACATGACACCAATGGCAGGACGAATAACCAATGCTGATCAGCACTAGCTTATCTTCTTGTTTTGCTCGCTCAAAAGCCTCTTCCCCCCACGGAAACCAATTCACAGGGTTATGCGCGTGTTGCAAGAGATATGGACTGGTTTCTAATATAAGTTTGTTTGGCATGGATGGTTCTGGTTGAAAATACGAATCAATAACAGCCTTACAATGCTGTTTGTTGAAAATAAACTTGGCAATAGAAACTATTCTTTGATAGCCTTTTTACAAAACACCGATATATAACTTATATATAGAAGTTTATATGTGTTAAATAAAAAAACAAAAGGAAACCTACCTTGCATCGAGATTCGAATTAATGCACCAAATAACAGATAAACAATGGCCAAGAGGTAGTGTATACGAAAAGTCCGAAATGCTACGAAAAAACGAAGTAGCGGATTTTGCTTCCATGTGTTAGCAAGTAATCCTGACTGAAAAAGCATGTAAAGATTTTTTACAGCCTCTTCCGATTTGGATATAAACACAGATGCATCCTCCAACCCATCATGGTATACAGGGTTATCTATGTGAAATATTGGAATATTAACCTGCTCCAACTCATAACCAAAAAGAGTATCCTCGTGTCCATAGCCATGTATCTCCTCCGAGAACTTCACCCTCAGAAAATTGGTTCTTGTAATAAAAAAGTTAGCCGTCTTGAAGGATGAATAGGGTTGCTTATTCCTTTGTGACGCTATTTGGGTCTCTCGTTGGTGGCCATACTTCCAACGCAGCACTTTGGGTGCATACGTGGGTTTTTGAGAACGATAACATATACCTCCAACGGTTACATAGGATTTGGCAGAAAAATTCAGGTAGCGTTCAATAAAATTAGTTTCCGGCAGGCTTACATCACAATCGAGAAAAAGAAGATTTTCGAATCGTGCTGTTGAGGCCAGCAGATTTCGTATTTTTGATCGACCTATATTCTGCTCTAATTCAACGTATTTAACATGCATAACATTTTTAAGCCCACTATTAGTCGCTTTAAATGCAGGTACAGAACAATCATCGAACACTAATATTTCATATACAATATCATGAGCAGCAAGTTGATTAATTAACGATGAAACCAGATCAGTCACATCGTATTGATATACAGGAATTAGAACAGAAAGCATGGGTTTTGTAGAATATTATCATTCAAATATTTAAATAATTTAACGATTTACCAAAATCTATTATTGAAATGTATTGTTATTTTTGTCCGACCAGAAAATTAATTTTCAAAAAATGAAGAAGGTTTCGTTATTCGTAGTTGCATTTCTTATATGCACTTTTTCCTTTGCCGGACCAAAGGATGGCTACCAAATTAAAGTAAAAATTAATGGGTTGAAGGATACAACCCTTTTGCTGGGGCACCACTTTGGTAGCAATAAATATGTGGTTGACACGATACGCGTAAATTCAAATGGGGCTGGCGTATTTCAGGCCGATTCGCTACTGAAAGGTGGCGTATACCTTGTGATTCTCCCAGGGATGACTTACTTCGAAATTCTGGTCACCGGATCGCAGCGCTTCTCCGTTGAAACAGACAAAACAGACCTCCTAAATAAGATGCGGTTTTCCGGATCTCCAGAAAATGAGACCTACCTAAACTACCAAAAGTATATGGGAAAGGTAGCAGAGAAGAGCAAAACCCTCCAAGAACAACTCAAGGCAACCAAGAACGCCGACTCAACCAAGATACTTAAGGATGAACTAAAAGCGCTAAACCAAGAAGTTCGAGCAGAATCGAAAAAGATAGTTGATGCCAACCCCGGCACCTTTGTTGCCAACATCCTAAAGACGATGCAGTATCCAGAACAACCTGAGTGGAACATTCCACAAGGAACACCTGGGCGCGATAGCTTAATATGGACCAAGAATTACCAATTTTACAAAATCCACTTCTGGGATAACGTCGATTTAAGTGATGCACGTCTGCTCAGAACCCCTTCCATTGAGTCGTTGTTGAAGCAATACTTCACAAATATAGTACTGCAAATACCTGATTCCATAATCACCGCAGCCGATATGGTGCTCGCAAAGGCAAAGGCCAACGATGAAGTATTTCAGTATACGCTGTCCTATCTTTTAAACGAATTTCAGCAATCGAACATCATGGGTATGGATGCGGTATTCGTGCATCTTGCAAAAAGATACTACCTAAGTGGACAAACGCCCTGGGTGGACAAACCTTTATTGGATAAAATTAAGGAAAGAGTTAAGAAACTCGAGCCAAACTTGATTGGAGAAATAGCTCCAGAGCTTATAATGCAAACATCCGAAGGTACAGTAACCTCCCTTCGATATACTGTTGCGGACTATACTATCTTAGTATTTTGGGAACCCGATTGCGGCCATTGCCAAAAAGTTATTCCCGAAATATGGAAGATCTACCAAAAATACGAAACTAAAGGCGTTAAAGTTTTTGCCGTATACACTCAATACGACAAGGAAAAGTGGGTAAACTACATTAATGAACACAAATTATTCTGGATCAATGCATACGACTCGGAATACAACACCAACTTTCGTAACCTATACGACATATACTCCACACCAGTTATTTACCTTCTAAATAAGGATAAAAAGATAATTGCTAAGCGAATAGGAACCGATAGCCTTGATGAACTTATTGGCAAATTAACCGAGAAGCAATAAGAAGCACGTCAGTGGAAAATATCACCTCCGAATTTCATCATGAATGAAGTTCGGAGGTTGTTTTATACCTTAAATCCGCAGGTCGATTGCTAGGTTTTAAATCTTAGCGTATTTAGGTTTGCTTGGTGGATATTTTGCCATTTTTTTGGTTCGACAT
>NZ_FMYP01000058.1 GCF_900096565.1 Williamwhitmania taraxaci | reverse complement strand
AAAATTCAGCAAGGAATTTAAAGCGAAAGTGGTTTTGGAATCGCTAAAGGAGCGTGAAACGCTGGAGAGCTTGGCCAAGAAATACGAGCTTAGCCCCACACAAATATCTAGCTGGCGCAGCCTAGCCCTTAAAAACTTCGGGAATATAGTAAAAGTTCTTTAAACGGAGGCGTTTTGGGAACAAGTTCAGAACGGTGAGCGGTTCTCCCTGGCGGGCTTGAGACTTGAGACCAAACGCAAATGAAAAAGGCTTACACGTCCGAGATAAACCGAAAGTGTAAGCCTTTGCTTATATGTTTATTGTGTGTTTACATCAATTCTTTAGTAGGATGTAAGCATTCAATGATGTGGCAATAATTAACCAGATGGCATAGGGAAGTATTAGGAGTGATATGAGCTTTAACGCTGGCCAATACTTGAATAGAAAGAGAAAAACGAGTATGGTTAGGCCAATGATTAGTATGAGCCCCCCTAACGTGTTGTGGAAATAAAAGAAAACGGGGTTCCAGCTCACATTCAATATCCATTGAAGAACGAATAAGGCTACAAGGGTCTTTTTGTTTTCAACAACTGGCCATAAATATGCCATGTAAACACTAAAGCAAATCATGATTGATGTCCATGCGAACCCGAAGACCCATCCGGGTGGGGTCCACGGTGCCTTAGCTAGGCTTTCATACCAATTGGAAGAAACTCCTGTGCCCGTAAAAAAGCCTCCTAGACCAAGGGCCGCAAAATTAATCAACAAGAATATGATAAGTCTATAAATCATTTGTTTCCCGTTATTTAGTTTCATGTTCTTTTTCTTTTATTAGGAAGCCTATTCGGAATCATCTCATGCTAACTGATGTTGCTTAATTGGCTTGGCTTGTTAACCTATGCGTAAAGGGCGCTGATTATAATTCCATTTGTTAACATATTTTTATGTGATAAGTTCACTGGTCTTATTTCACTGTTTGTTTTATTGCGGTATGGAGAAAATGGAGCAGCAGTTTCAAAAACCATTCAACCTCCTAGCCAATGCGACGATCTGCCAATGAGTCAATTTCCCGATGGGGCAAGGAGTATTTAGAGTAAAGGAGGCGACATAGGAGTAAAATGAGGCATCTTTGGAGTAAAAGTATCAACCGGAACGGTATTCGTAACAAGTTCATTTAGGGGCTATTCCTTTAACTTTTCGTCTTATTCTTCATTAACTAATTTTACATCTGCCTCAAATTCCATCTGTTCGAAATCCTCCTTGTCAATCCAATTTCTTGAGGTAGAGATTTCTATAGTATTTTCTCCTGATTTTCTGTAATCCCAGATGACTTTTTCAGCATCATCAAAAGGCACAGTGCCGTCTATTTGATCAGCAAAAAGTCTTAATATTAAATTGCTTTTCTTTAATCCATACGATAATGATTTAATCATTATCTCTTTAGTTATTTCAGAATCTAAATCTTCTCTTTGAAAACTTGCAGTTATAATTGTTGCTTCTGTATTTGGAAATTTCCCATTATATGCTTTACGTAAAAATTGATTTATATTAAAGAGGTCAAAATGAAAAGCAGGTTCCGAGTATTGTTCAGCCACTCTACTTGTTAACATGTCATTAGACAAGTTTTGGATTTGTCCTTCATTTAATTTGTCACTCATTTTGTATTTCAGTAAGATTTCTGCGGCGTTTGCCGGTTCAAAATCTGAAATAGCCATAAACAAATATTCCAAGATTTCATTTTCTTTGATTTGTTCAATATCAGGGAAACCGAATTCCTTAAGAAGGTTTATATAATCCTTATTTTGCCAATAAAAATCCAATTCGTTGACAGTTTTCAACTCGATTATTTTCACTTTTATTTTCATATGTCTTGTAGTTTTAATTGATGAAATTTGACGTTTGCTAGGTGGTTGCGTTTGGGCGTTTAAAACCGCGGTCACGTCAATCGATATTAAAGATAATTAAAAGCCGTGAACCCTCCAAATACGTCAGTTGTATGTGCCTTTAATGGTGAGTGTAATAAAAAACTTCTAAACGGAAGCTTTTGGGAATAAGTGCAGATTGGTGTAAATCTCATAGGTGGGAGGTAAGGCTTGCTTACTTGGCTGCGGTGCCTTGCTCTATACTTAGGAAGCGGGCCTGCAAGTCATGATTAGTTGATGTTGGTTTTTCTTTACCGTTATATGGAGTGCGTAATGATAACAGAAATCGGTTAAGCTGATTGTTGAATTCAGTTGGATTTTCCATATTGCTTAAGTGCCCGGCGTGATCAATAATGTGGAAGTTGGTACCTTTTATTTTTTCGTGCATCTTGAGGGCTACCTGTGGAGGGGTAATTATATCTTCTCGTCCCACCATAATAAGCACGGGCACCTTTATTTCATGCAGCCTGCTGCAGGTTTCTTTACGCTCTGCTAAAGCAACTAAGGTTTTGAAGAGTGATTGTAGGGGTGTTTTCATGATCATTTCCTTCACCATAGCCACTTCATCTATCTGTTTTGAAAACGATGTAGGTGCAAAAAGTTTTTTCAGACTTTCTTCGGCATATTGTTCCAACCCTTTTTCTTTGATACTCTCAATGGCTTTCATCCGTTTTTCTTTTGCTTCGGGGGTATCCTCTGTGCAATTTGTATCGCATAAAAGCAGTGCGTTAAAACGTTCGGGATGGTTTTCAATTGCATTTAATGCAATGTATCCGCCCATGGAAAAACCACAGAGTATGGCTTTGTCAATCTTTAGGGCATCCATCAGGCTGAGCAGATCGGCTACAAAAAGCTCTATGGAGAAGTCGTCGTCGCCGGCATCGGAATTTCCATGCCCACGAATATCGTAGGCAACAACACGGTAGTTCTCCGTTAGTTCGGCTACCTGTTTGTTCCACATCGATTTATTCAGCGGAAATCCATGAATAAAGACGATTGCTGGAGCATGGATTGGTCCCTCGTCGATATAACTAACGGCTAACTTATTAATGTATGCTGTGATTCTGGTTTCTGAGTAATCCATGGCGTGGGATGGTTTAGTTAAATGCTTTGCGTTCTTATGTGTGATGGATTATATCGCTATTTATTGGGCGTGTAAAGATGGGGGCTGTAATTGCGGAAAGTGTTACATCGTTTCAGCAATAAGTTGTATAATTCACACATTAAAACGGAAATGTTGGATTACTACTAGTAGGCTTAATAAGAAAGGGGTTCCTCGCAAGAAGAACCCCTTTTTCTATCGATTGAACTCGAAGGTTACAACGCAGCTTCCTTAAGGGCAGCTCTAATCTTTGCCTCCAGCTCGTTGCTTAGTTCGGGATTGTCGAGCAGTAGGTTTTTTACCCCATCACGGCCTTGTCCAAGGCGGGTTTCGCCGTAGCTAAACCATGATCCTGCTTTCTTAATAATGTTGAGCTCCACACCAAGGTCGATTACCTCACCTACCTTGGAAATTCCCTCGCCATACATAATATCAAATTCGGCCTTACGGAATGGGGGAGCCATTTTGTTCTTAATAATTTTTACCCTTACGTGGTTTCCGGTGCTCTCTTCGCCTTCCTTCAGCTGGGCAGCACGGCGTATGTCCACGCGAACAGAGGCGTAGAACTTTAGTGCGTTACCGCCAGTAGTAGTTTCGGGGTTACCAAACATTATCCCGATTTTTTCTCGCAGCTGGTTGATGAAAATACAGCAGGTATTCGTCTTGCTAATGTTTCCGGTGAGCTTACGCAGCGCTTGCGACATAAGCCTGGCCTGAAGACCCATTTTTGATTCACCCATCTCGCCTTCAATTTCGGCTTTGGGGGTAAGCGCGGCCACGGAGTCAATGACAATAATATCGATGGCGCCGGAGCGAATGAGGTGGTCGGTAATTTCGAGCGCTTGCTCACCGTTGTCGGGTTGAGAAATAAAGAGGTTGTCCAGGTTAACGCCCAACTTCTCGGCATAGCTGCGGTCGAAGGCATGCTCTGCATCGATGATGGCAGCGATACCGCCTGCTTTTTGCGCTTCGGCAATGGCGTGAATGGCGAGGGTGGTCTTACCCGACGATTCCGGCCCGTAGATCTCTACAATTCGGCCGCGCGGGTAACCGCCAATCCCAAGGGCAATATCCAAGGCAATGGATCCCGACGAAATGGTGGGAACTTCCGAAATGGCCTTGTCGCCCATCCTCATGATGGTGCCTTTTCCGAACTCCTTCTCAATTTTATCGAGGGTTGCCTGCAACGCCTTCATCTTTTCGGGGTTGGTGTTATTTTCCTTCTTCTTATCTACCTTCTCGGCTTTCTCAACCTTTTCGGGTTTTTCCATTTTTTCTGGTTCCATATATTTGCAAGTTTTTATCCTTTGTCCGATCGGGGGAGTGTCTTTCTCTTTTAGGAATCTAACCTTTTAGTGCTCAAACTCCTTTAGTATTTGGCTTACATGGTCGTCGGTTTTCACCTTACTGAATACCTTTTCGACCTTGCCATCTCCTCCGATTACAAAGGTAGTTCTAATAATCCCTTCGTAGGTTTTTCCATAAAGTTTTTTTTCACCCCAAGCGCCATAGGCGGTGAGAATCTCGCGGTTAGTGTCGGAAATCAACCGAAATGGAAGGTTGAACTTCCCAATGAAGCCTTGGTGGCTTTTCTCGCTATCGGCGCTTACACCCACCACATCGAAGCCCAGCTGGGTGAGCTGCTCGTAGCCATCGCGAAGGCTACAAGCCTCTGCAGTGCATCCGGGGGTGTTATCTTTTGGGTAGAAGTATAGAATTAGTTTTTTTCCCTTGAAATCGGAGAGGGAAATGGGATTTCCGTTCTGATCTTTTCCTGTGAAACTTGGGGCTATATCGCCCGGTGCAAGAATACTCATAGCATATCTCTTTTATTGGACAACCTAAAATTATTTCATTTTTAGCATTTTGCAAAATAAACCTTCGATAAATTGATAGGTTCAAGGGTTGCAATGTTTAACCTAAACAATGTTTTAGAGCGAAGGTTGAATGAGCGAAGGAGTCGTGACAACATATTCGATGTTTTTCCTAAGGCATTGTCATGGCTGATTATCAGGCTTCTTGTTCTGAGTAGGCCTAAAATAAAGGTATCTGACGGTATTTGCTCTTGCACGGCTATACTATTTTACTACATTTGCACTACCAAAAAATACGGGTGTAGCTCAGTTGGTAGAGCATTGGTCTCCAAAACCAAGTGTCGGGCGTTCGAGTCGCTCCTCCCGTGCAAGAGGCTGCCAAATATTTGGTGGCCTTTTTTCTATTTATGCTATCGCTCTGGATAATAAAAATAAGTGACTTTTATCAACATTGCTTGAATTAGGAAATCTTTGTTGTAGATTAGTACTTTGAATAGCCGCAATCAAATACTCTATGAGGAATCAATTTAGTAGATATTTACTTGTAATCATTCTCTTTGCCGCATTGACTCACATTGCGGGAGGTGAGCCGATCAACTCAGGTCCTCAATCTCCATTGCGTAATGATTCAGTAGGTATTTTAAAACTGTTGCGAAATGCTGACTCCATATTGAGGAAGGGAGAACACCAAAAGAGCCTCAACCTCGCTGATTCTGCATTCCATCTTTTATCGAAGTTAGGCAATAAGCGTTTGGAGTTAAGAAGTTTGCAAATGTCGGGTATTTCTGCTTCGAGTTCGGGCGATTTTTCCAAGGCACTCGATTTCCATTACAAATCGCTTCAAATTGCCGAAGAGCTTCGAGATACCAGTAGCATGATCACGGTTTTGAATGATTTAGGTGTGGTTTTTTATACCAAATCGACCTATCCAAAGGCGTTAGAATTTTTGTTGAGGGGTTTCCGATTGGCCACCTCGGTCAAGGACACCTCATTAATGATGACTACCCTGCACAGTTTAGGCTTGGTTGAGATGCAAAAAGGGGATACCGCCCAATCGCTCAATTATTTTCATACAGCCTATAGGTATGGCCTGATATTGGATGATAAACGAACCTTAGCGCTTCTGAACAATGCTCTTGGGAATTATTACATGAGCATAAACGATGTGGAATATGCCTTGTCAGAATATACTCAAGCTCTTACTAGGTTTACGGAAGTGAATGATATTGTTGGCGTTTCCCGCGTTTACAACAATATTGGGCTTCTTTATTCTCAAATGGGAGCATTCTCCAAATCGCGTAAAAGTTTAGGTGAATCGCTTCGGTTGAAGCTGGAGATAAATGATCAGCGCGGATTGTGCTCCATTTATCATAGTATGGGAGTGCTCTATCAGCGAATGGGCGATTACACAAAATCCATCGAATGGGGAACGAAATCTTACTTTAAGAGCCGACAAATTGGAGCCCTTCGAACCGCAGAACTCGCTGCGACTCTTCTTTCGGAATCCTATGAAAAAAAGGGCGATTTAGCTGGTGCCATGACCTACCTAAAAGTTGCTAGAAACCTGCATGATAGTATTTTTAGTAATGAGAATTCCCGCCAAATGGTGGAGTCTGAATTGATTTGGAACCAAGAAGTTAAGCAGATTGAGAAACGAGTTGAACAGGAGAAAAATAAAATTATTGATAAGGAGCATAATAACCAACTTGTAATGGTTCGTAATTTTTTTGTGGCCCTATCCTTGCTGATATTCCTTCTTACGACATTCATGGTATTGTACTATCGTCGTAAAATTAAGGCTGCGAAAATTCTTGAGTCTCAGTATTCTGAAATAGAAAAACAGAAGGAGGAGATTGCTGCACAACGTGATGAAATTGAAGATCAGCGTAATGCTTTGGCTGATTTAGCATGGGAGTTACAGCAGAAAAATGAGGTTACGACAACTCATCGCGATGAGTTATGGACGCAGCGTGATGTGCTCTCAACTCAGAAAAAAGAGATAACAGATTCCATAGAGTATGCTAAGCGAATTCAAGCTGCGGCCCTACCCAATCAGGAGGTGTTTACTCAGATTTTCCCAGATTCGTTCATTGTTTACAAGCCTAAAAGTATTGTTGGGGGTGATTTCTACTGGGTTGCTAAGATTGGAAAGTACAAGGTGCTCGCGGTGGGTGATTGTACCGGTCATGGTGTTCCCGGAGGCTTCATGAGCATGCTGGGCATTGCCCTGCTCAATGAGGTGGTAAAGCGTGAAGAGGTCCGAACTGCCAGCCAGGTTTTGGATGAGTTACGCGATTACTTGATCTCTTCGCTCCAGCCGTCCCACGATGAAACCGATCCTTCCGACGGAATGGATTTGGTCGTAGCCATTATTGACGAGGAGTTGAACTCTATGCAATATGCTTCGGCCAATATGCCATTCTACCTCATTCGAAATGACGAGGGAGGTATTCCACGATTAAAGGATTTCTTGCCCGATAGAATGCCCATCGGCAACTACCAAATTATGCGTCCGTTTACCAACAATACCATTGATCTGCTGCCTGGCGACATATTCTATTTCTTTTCGGATGGATTTCCTGATCAATTCGGTGGTAGTGAGGAGAAGAAACTCTGCCCTGGTCGCTTTAAACAGATGCTACTCTCCTTCCACGACAGACCAATTATCCTTCAGGGCGACTTACTGAGCGATTCATTCATGCGATGGAAAGGTGATAAAATCCAGATCGACGACGTTTTAGTTGTTGGGATCCAAATCTAACTTGGTTTTTCTTGCGAGAGGTCTGCAAAAGGTAGCATCTTCTGGCTACCTAGAGTTGTCTTCACTTGTGTTCGAAGTCTATTTGGAAAGTGAGGCTACAGCATAAGTGATGAGAATATCGATACACACAATCCTTATTTAGTCGTAATCTACTTAAAAGTAGCTCTATTGGTTCAACGAATTCTCATCGTTCAATAGTTATTTGCATATGTGCTGCGTATTCTACTAGTCTCGCAGCAACTTCAGCGGTTACGATCTCCCCTACAACCACCAGATGAATCTTATTCGGATGGATAACTTCCTCCTTCCTTCTTCTAACTGATCCTTTCTGGTTTAGCGGTGGGAGTTCGCATTTAATCATCTAAGGTAATTAACCATTGTATTGAATCGAACTGTTTTAATAGCCTTCATGCGGTTTTTGAAGAATAGCTGTTCTATACTGTGCTTGTTTTGTTTGCTGGTTAACAGGTTGTTCTATCGTTTTTATATCGCTGTTCCCGCTACAGGCCAACGGACAAATTAGAATTCGTGGCTTCCTAATCCTATCAATAGTTATTTGCTGGTTGTTCAATTAATCTATTGTTGTGTTAGTCGATATATTCAGATTATTCGTCAAATGAATGTATCCAAAACTCTCTTTTTGGTGTTTATATAAATGTAATTAATTCACGAGAATGAGATTCATGCTTTACATTCATCATAGGTTAGTTTTAGGTTAGTTATTATGGGGCTGCTGCGAAGCACCCCCTATTTATCCATCAAATTTTTCAATAGTATAGTATAGTTTTAGTTAGGTTTAGGTTTTAGGTTAAGGTAGAAGGGGGGCGCTGGGGAGCGAACCCCTTTTTTTGCGGCATTTAGTAACCTTCTCTGGTTTTTGAAGCAATACTACATTTATAGCTAAGGTTAACAGTAGTTAAAACGAGTTAGCTGATTCATAGCCTATCTTTGTAGGGTAGAATAAGAGAAAATGCCGCAGCGGCACTTCACGATATAGATTAGGTATTTCATAGGTTAGGTTTTAGGTTCAGACAAAATGGGGGCGTTGTGAAACGCCCTTTTTTTTTTGCACAATACTTTTCGGAGCGTTAATTGGGAATTTATATATGGCCTAAATACTGACCATCTTTCGGCACTATCACAAATCCATCCAATCTTTTGTTATTAAGGATTCGAGCTTCGGCCTAACATATAGCTAAGGTTAACAGTGGTTAAAACGAGTTAGCTGATTCATAGCCTATCTTTGTAGGGTAGAATAAGAGAAAATGCCGATACGGCACTTCGCGATATAGATTAGGTTTTTCATAGGTTAGGGTTTAGGTTTGCAAAAAAAGAGGGAGCGTTGTGCAGCGCTCCCTCTTTTTTTTACACCATGTTTTTATTTAGAACATTGGATCCCAAGCAGGAAGCATCACTGGCTTTTGTTCCAGCAGTTTCTTTGTATTTTCGGGTATATACTTTTTATTTACCACAAGTCGAAAAACGTATTCCGTAAACCAATCATCGGTAAACACCAGATAGCCAGATTGTCCGCTGGTAGCCCCCCAGCTGTTCTCGAATTGCCATTTTACTGTTTTTCCGTTATCATCAACGTCTACTGCCACAAGTGCCATTCCATGGGAAGAGCCACTCTCGCGGGAAAGAATTCGATCTTTCTTGTCCATTCCAAACTTAACGCCGTAGAGCGATTCCATATCGTAGTTGTTAAGCGATAGAAGTCCGTCTTCGCTGTTGAGCTGCTTGCCCACGTCGCAGGAGGTGTAAAGCGGTTCGTTGCTTTTTATCGATATGAGAGCCATTGCTTTAAGTTCGTCGGCCGGTAGGTTGAGGTATTTCCAGTTTATTCCTTCTACCACGTTTCGATAGTTCTCAATTTCGTATAGTTTATAGTATGGCCTCGACGGGTCATTCATAAACATCACATAATCCTCGAGATTTAGGTTCGGAAGCATTTGCTTTGCAAATTCTCGCGGAGTATAGGTCACCTTGGGCGAAATAACATTATCGGTTGATTGGTAGCGCCACGTGAAAGATGTAGGAGGTTCGCCGAGGTTTAGGGCTAGCATCCTGTATATCTGACTTAGTTGCTCCATCTTTAAGTTCCTGATGTCGGCAATACTCGATTTTGTTTCAACCATTCTGCGCAAGGCAAGGCCGTCTTCCCTAAGCTTGGTAGTGATGGCAGCAAGAACTTTAGAGGTGTTGCTGCTGCTATTGGTTTCGGGCATGACCTCTTTTGGAACCACACCATACTTCTTTACCAGGTTAACAAACGAGCTCCAAACCCCACCGTCGTCGATGGGCGACTTGAAGTAGAGTTCAACCAATCGATCGTCCATTGGCTTATCTGCCGTGATGATTGCGTTTTCGAGGAATAGGTTCGATTTTTCGAGAATATCGTAAAAGTAGAGATAGTTTTCGGAGAATTCGAAGGAGGCAACCTTTAGCTTATCAATGACTACAGGGCGGAAGAGGTTTAGGCTGGTAAACATCCAGCAACGGCCCGAACTCTTTTGGTCGGTAATGCCCTTTACCTTTACCTTATACTTAAAGTAGCTATCGGTCTTACCAACATTCTCGCGGTTCAGTGTCAACTTTTTTGCGTCGTTGGCCGATAGTGCGTTGGTAACGGCTTTGGCATAGGGATCGGAGTTGCTGTAGCCCTTCTTAATCCTAGTGAGGGCATCGGGGGTGATGCTTTGCTGGGCAACCAGTAGTATGGGTGCCACAAGAAGTAGTAATACTCCCAAAAGTTTCTTATTCATGGTTAAGCTTTTTGTGGGTTATGAATGTCTGAATTTAAAATCGTTATTTTGATGGTTTGATGCTTGGCAAGTTAATAGGTTTATACAATTTCTAAAACTCTTTATCCGATGATTAAAAAAATCACAACGTTACTTTGCTTATCCATGTTTGCTATGGCAGCAATGGCTCAAGTGAATATCTATGACACTAAGGCGGATGCACAGGCCGACTTAAAAAAGGCAATTGAAAGAGCCAAAGTTGAAGGTAAGCATGTTTTTGTCCAGGTGGGTGGCAACTGGTGCCCTTGGTGCGTTAGGTTTCACAACCTAACCGACACCAATGCGGTGTTGAAAAATACGCTTGAAACGAATTTTGTGGTAGTAAGGGTTAATTACAGCAAGGAGAATAAGAATGAGGCTGCCCTCGAGCAGTTGGAGTTTCCTCAGCGCTTTGGATACCCAGTGTTTGTTATTCTTAATGCAGAAGGCAAGCGGATTCACACCCAAAGTTCCGGTTACTTAGAGCAGGGCAAGGGATACGACGAAAAGGCCGTGAATGACTTTCTAAAGGCATGGACACCCGCAGCAGTGAATCCTGAAACGTATAAAAAGAAGTAGTATTTTCTCCATAAAAAAAGCTGGTTGCATCAAATGCAGACCAGCTTTTTTTATATCAGTATTATTGGATTAGATCAGTTCAAGCTTAACCACATTCTCCACGTGGTGGGTATGGGGAAACATATCAACCGGTTGAACCTCTACGACCTTATATTTTTCGCTTAGTAGCGATATGTCGCGCGCCTGAGTTGCCGGGTTGCAGCTTACATACACAATGCGCTTTGGACTTGCAAGAAGTAGGTTTTTAGCAACATCTTCATGAATGCCTGCACGGGGAGGATCAAGGATAACAACGTCTGGGTATCCATGCTGCTTCATAAAGGCTGGCTTGAGCATATCCTTCATATCACCGGCAAAGAAAATGGTATTTCCAATCCCATTAATTTTTGAATTCTCCCGAGCATCCTCTATGGCTTCTGGCACATACTCAATACCAATGACCTTTTGTGCATTGCGTGCAATAAAGTTGGCAATGGTTCCCGTTCCGGTGTAGAGGTCATACACCACTTCCTTACCCGTTAATTCGGCAAAGGATCGGGTTATGCTATACAGCTGGTAAGCCTGCTTGCTGTTGGTTTGGTAAAAAGATTTTGGACCAACCTTGAAGTGTAAATCCTCCATCTTCTCAAGAATATGATCCTTTCCGTGGAAGAAGTGTATCTCTAGATCGTTGATGGTATCGTTGAACTTTGGATTGATTACAAAGAGGAGTGAGGTGATAACCGGAAATGCTTCCTTAAGGTGCGTAAGTAGGCCTTCGATTACCTCGCGATTATCTTCGTTGAATACAACAATAACCATTACCTCGCCAGTTTCGGAGGTGCGAACAATCAGGTTTCGAAGTAATCCCGTATGGTTTCTAACATCGTAGAACTCCGCATTATTCTTAATGGCCCATGCATAGGCCGAATTACGAATAGCGTTTGATGGTTCGGGTTGAAGGTAGCAATTGTTGAGATTAAGTATTTTGTCGAACATTCCGGGAATATGAAACCCCAAGGCTCTCGTGTCCTTTGGCTGATCGGGATTTGCCTCTTCCTCCTCCTTCATGATCCACCTTCGGTTGGAGAAGGTGTATTCCAACTTGTTGCGGTAGTGGGTGGTGAGTTCTGATCCAAGAATAGGATTTACCTCCGGTAGCGTAAGCTTTCCAATGCGCCTAAGCTGATCTTCGACCTGCTTTTGCTTGAATTTCAGTTGCTCGGGGTAGGGTAAAAACTGCCATTTGCATCCGCCACAGGTTCCAAAATGTTCACAAAACGGATCTTGTCTAAGGTCAGATAATTTCACGTATCGGGTGATATACCCCTCCATAAAGCTTGTGCGCTTGCGGGTTACCTGCACATCTACAATATCGCCGGGAACAGCATAGGGCACAAATAAAACTTTTTCATTCACACGGGCTATGGCTTTTCCCTCGGCAGCAATATCGGTAATAAGCACATTTTCGATCAATGGCTTCTCCTTGTTCTTTCTCACTATGGTCCGTTTAATTTTGGCGCAAAGATAGAACGATTTTATAGAATTGACGATTTTGGATTAGTGGGTAATCGGATGCCGGAAACAATTATGTAAATTGTTGGTTTAAAAGAAAACGAAGGCGCAAATGGATACGTTAACGCATATGGCTCTTGGGGCCGTTGTTGGCGAGGTGGTCGGTGGGAAGATCCTAGGTCGGAGAGCTGCCGTTGCAGGCATGCTTATTGCCCTCTTGCCCGATTTGGATGTTGCGGTTCAACCCTTTCTGGACAGTGCAACCAGCATGCTTTTTCATCGTGGAATTACCCATTCCTTCCTTGTTTGGCTGATTATTTCACCTCTGATTGGCTATTTAATCTGGCGCCATTTTCGATCTACGTCTCGAAATGCATGGTATTTAGTCGCCATCTCAGCATGGTTTTCGCACATATTTATAGATGGGTTTAACAGTTACGGTACGGCATGGTTTCTCCCTTTTTCGTCCTATCGGGTGGCTATTGGCTCCATCGCTGTTGTTGATATTTTCATTACTCTTCCGCTTTTGTTTTTTTTGGTTGCTCTTGTGCTGAACAGAGAGAAGAGCATCTTTCGGCATTCTCGATGGCTACTAGGCTATATTGCGTTTTATATTGTCTTATCGCTTGCGCTTCAACATAGCGTTGAGGCACGGGCCGAGGTTGCATTTAACGATAAAGGTATTGTGGTAGATCGAATTAAGGCATATCCAACACCTTTTATTCCCTTGGTTTGGCAGGTGGGAGGCGAAACGGATAGTAGTTTTGTTGTGGCAAATCAGGGCGTTTTTAAGAATAGTTCATGGGATTTTTATCCCTTTAGGAAGAATTGGAATCTACTTTTACCCTTAGTATCCAACCGGGAAGTTGCGCGTGCTATTCGCTTTACTCAAGGGCAGTATATCGTGAGGCAAAGTTCCGATACCCTTTTTATCTCTGATTTACGATTGGCTCCACTCGTGCTCGATGGCGATAGCAGCCAATTTGTTGTTTCCTTCCCCATTAGCGTTCGTGCAGGAGTCATTACCGTTGGCAAGGCCTACCCTAAACGCAATTTCTCTAAAAAAACTTTTTCGAAGTGGGTTGGGTTTGCATTTTAAATGCATCAATGCTGACGTAAAGATGTGTCTATTCTCTTGGCGAAAAGTCTTTTTTTTCCTTGATATCTCATGGATAATTAATGATGTGATACGAATGCTTTGGGCTTTTAAGTAAAACTCTCTAAATAAAAACTAAGAAGATAGTTGTATAACTAAAAATATAGTTATATCTTTCGGAAAAGTTTTTGATATGGAAGAACCGAAGGATTTAACGCGAGCAGAAGAAGAGGTAATGCAAGCCTTGTGGAAGATAGAGAAAGGTTTCGTAAAAGATATTCTGGATATGTTTCCCGAGCCAAAGCCTGCCTATAATACCGTTTCGACTATTGTTCGCATTTTGGAGAAGAAGGGTTTTGTGGATCACAATGCTTTTGGTAAGACCCATGAGTACTTCCCCGTAGTTTCGAAGGACAATTACTCAAAATCGTATGTTAAGACCTTCGTGCGGGGCTATTTCAGTAATTCTTTTAAGCAGATGGTCTCCTTCTTTGCTAAGGAAGAGAACCTCTCTGTGGCCGAGATGGAGGAGATCGTAAAAACAATGCAGAAGGAAATCGATAAACAGAAAGGAGTCTAGTAATGGAAGCATTTGCCATCTATCTTCTAAAGTCGAGCCTATTTATGGCGGCCTTTTATATGGTATATACCCTTTGGCTACGCAATGAAACGCACTTTTCCGTCAATAGAGTTTACCTATTGCTCTCGCTGGTTACCTCAATGGGATTACCGTTTGTTTCGATACCCTCATACCAAGCAACAGCCGTTGGGAAGGGAATTGCCACGCTTGGCAACGTATTGCTGCCCGGTGTAACCGTTATTGGTAATGCGGGTGAGGGGCAAAGTAGTATAACTTGGTTGGCTGCCATTTATTTGGTTATTGCCTTAGGTTTACTAGCGATTGTATTCTACCATATCGTCAAGGTGTTCTATAAAATAAGAAAGGAGAATCGTTCAAGCATTTCAATACCCGGAGTTCGGGTGGTGGAGGGCGATCAGTTTGATGTTCCTTTTTCCTTCTTCAACAGAGTTCATGTTCCTAAAAATCAATATACCGAAGAGCAGCTGAAAGTTGTTCTCCGACACGAAATGGTTCACGTGCAGAAGCGGCATTCGGCCGATGTGGTTTTTGCATGGGTAGTTTGCTCCGTGTGGTGGGTTAATCCCTTTGCTTGGATGTTGCTGCGAGCCATCCGTGAGGTACATGAATATGAAGCCGATAGTATATCGAAAGGACAAGGCGCCAGTCCTGCGGAGTACATTCGGTTGATGCTGGAAACTGCAATGCCGGGACTTGTGCCCGCGTTGAGTACCGGCTTTAATAAACCATTAACTCTAAAACGTTTAGCTATGATCACAAAAGAAAAATCAGCTGCTATGTCGGCGTTGAAGTATCTACTTGCAGTTCCTGCAGGGCTACTTCTTGTATTTGTTTTTAGCACCAGTTCCTGTTCCAAAAAGGAGGAGATAAAGACTCCCGAAGCACCCGCCTCAGTTGAGGCTTTAGTTGAAAAGGTTATTGTAACGGATACAATTATTCCCGATGCGAAGCAGGAATCGAAAGAGGTGTTCTTTATTGTCGAGAAGATGCCTAGTTTCCCCTATCATGGTGTGGCAGGGCAAGCCGGATTCGAGAAATACATTAGTGACAATGTGAAGTATCCACAGGAAGCAATGGATAAGGGAAAGCAAGGCAAGGTATACGTATCCTTTATAGTGGAAAACGATGGAACTATTTCTAATGCAAAGATTATTAGGGCTGTGGATAAGGTTCTGGACGAGGAGGCTCTTCGCGTTGTGAAAACTGCCCCTAAATGGATACCTGGAAAGCAGAGAGGTGTAAACGTTGCAGTTGGCTATACCTTCCCTATTATCTTTAAGTTGCAATAAAAAAAAGCATAAATGCGATTATTCCTTCTAACAATACTTCTTGGCTCGGGGCTTATGCTCCGAGCACAAAATTATTCCGAGTTAAGTTTATCCTTAATTCAGGGCAATTATGGTCAGGTGATTGCCATTGGACGTCCTCTGATTGAACGGGGCGATACAAGCGGAAAACTTTTGGAATTGCTAGCAACAGCCCATGAGGGTTTGGAACAGAAGGATAAGGCGCTCGATTACTATCAACGTGCGCTTACCATTGCCCCCACCAGCCTTTCGTTGCAAAATAGCATTGGACGTTGCCTTTTAGGGTTGGGGCGAATAACCGAAGCTAGTAATGTGTTTTCTGAGGTCTTGGCCGTCGATTCCACTCATTTTTTTGCCAACAATCAGCTGGGGAAAATACTATTCGCCCAGAGGGAGTATGGAAAGGCAGCGACGATTTATGGGAAGTTGATTGTTGTGGATACCACCAACTACTACTTCTTTAAGCAGGCTGGAGAGTGCTTTAATCAATTGGGCTTTAATCCATTTGCCATCAATTTGTTTTCACAGGCGTTTCAATTAAATCCGCGTGATCCAGGACTTGCGGTTTCGCTTGCTGTTTGCCTGCTCAAAGCAGGAGACGCAACGCCTGCCCTCGAGGTAATTGATAAGGCACAGCAATACGATTCGCTGAATATTCCACTGCTTCGCTATGAGGGTTATATCTATTTTGGGGTAAAAAACTACGAGAATTCGGATAGCATATTCTACAAGTTGATCGACATGGGCGACACTAGCTTTTTTAGCTTATCGCATCTTGGTTTATCGCTTATGGGTCGGAACTATATTTTTAGGGCCATTAAGCCTTTGATACGTGCCTATGAGATCGATTCCACCAACTTTGAGGTGCTATGCAATTTAGCTGTTGCCGCTTCGCAGGTGGAAAGCCCTGAGCGGGGTTTATACTACTATCAGAAGTTGGAACAAGTTCTTAAGCCAAACCCCAATAAACTGGCGGCAGTTTTCTCTGGTAGAGGAGATATTTATCGCAAGCAAAATAAATACGAACAGGCCTACGAGTGGTTTTTGAAGGCCTATGCTACTGAACCTGGTAATCTGTTGCACCTAGCTAATGCAGGCCAAGCCATGTATTACAAGAAGGATTATACTAGAGCCAAAAAATGCTACCTCGAATTTATTGAAACCTACGATAGGAGATCGCTTCAGGGTCATGATTTTGCTCAAGACAGAGAGGTATTTTCTACAAATCAATATGTTCGAAACCAGCTAAAGAGTGCCGATACAGAGGAGTTTTTTCAAGGGAAAACGCCACCGAACAGTAAACCAGCCAAGAAGCAATAGTTTACACAGGGTGATTTCAGCAGCAGATGTTTGAAATCACTTTTTTTTGGATTGCTTAGAGTCGAATAAGTAGTTGAAGTGTTATGAATCCTTTGAGTTGGCAAAATCAATTCGAATTATTTGTAATAGTTCAAAATTACTGTTTGGACTTCAAAATTCGCAATCCTTTTAGTAAACACACTGCAACTTTTCTACCTTTGCACTGTTACTTTTCTGCTAATAAAATAACAGAACGTGTTTTTAATAGGTCTCTCTGGTAGTTTTCTACCATACATTCTAGCCTTTGCTTTTTCCTGGATACTTCTGGGAAACGCTAGTGTGACGGCTTCCGAGACCGATAGCAGCACCAGCACAACGCTTACAATTTCGCATGAAATTAATACTACGGTTAGCCTTGAACGGTGTGCGCATTTTTATGCAGACGCTGCCATTGTTAGCCCTTCAAGTGTTCTTCTATCACAATTCGTTTTACCATTCGATTGGGAAATCCCGCATCAGGTTTTTTGTCCCGAACCCGGCTTTCTTCTCGCTTCTAATAAGCGTGGTCCTCCTCAAATCTAACAACTAATTTTCTTCGTGAACTAATGATGCAAGCCATTCGTCTTGGCTAATGCTGCATCGTATGTTCGTGTATGAAGAGCGTATCGAAACTCGCGTATTCATCGGGTTTGATTAAGAATTGTTAGACACAATTGGGAATATTTACTACAATGAGGTATCGAATTATACTGATAATAGTTAGTTCTGTTTTCTGGACGCAGCTTTTTGCTCAGATTGATGGCACTACAAATCAGGTGTTGGTGATAGAAAGGGGTACGGGCAAACCGCTGCCCTATGCGGCTGTTTGCTGGCAGAACCTAGCTGGTGGAAATACAGGACATAGCATTACCAACGAGTTGGGATTTGCCAAACTGGATAATATTCAGGGACAAATGTTGGTCGCGGTATCCTGCTTAGGCTACAAGACCTTTCTTGATACGCTAAAATTTGGCCAAAATATCACCGTCGAAATGGCGGAAGATATTTTCAACCTCGATCAGGTTACCGTTACCGGAACTCGCACGCCACGTTCACTTAAAGAGACACCCATACTCACACAGCTGGTTACTCGGAGGGATATTCAAAGCACTTCGGCCCTAACCGTTAAGGATGTATTGGAAATGGAGATTCCAAGTATAGAGATGGGCCAGCATGGTGGAGGTGCTACCCTAAAAACGCAGGGGTTGGAGGGGAAATACACCTTGGTGCTTATTGATGGGGAGCGTATGGCTGGCGAAACCGATGGCAATGTAGATTTTTCACGGATTAGTGCCGTTAACATTGAGCAGGTTGAAATTGTCAGGGGTGCCGGCTCTGCGCTCTATGGGTCGAACGCATTGGGTAGCGTAATCAATATCATTACAAAGAAACCCGGTAAGAGTATAGACGTGGCAATTGATCTCCAGTATGCTGAGCAAAACCAGCAGAATAACTCCAGTGCCGAGATTGCTACCTACGAGGACCAGTATCTAAGGACATTTTATCGAAATCAGGATAGGCCGAATCTAAACGGGAATGTATCCATTGGTTTTAAAAATAGTCAGTGGTATACAAATTCTTTTTTTGGGTTCAAGAGTGAGGATGCTTTTAAGTTGTTCAATACAAAGGGGCAAACCAAGTATTTTTCGGTTCAAGACTCTATGGTACACGAAGAGGTTAGCTCAGTACCCACCGAAGTGAATGGGTTTCGGGACTATACCTTGTCGAACAAATCGGGCTATAAGGGTGCTGTTTGGAGTGCCGAAATTCGCGGAAGCTACTACAACCATGAGGAGTTTGACTTTTCCCGCAATGGGAGCCATGATCTTTATACCGATTATACTCTGGGTGGCTTTGGCGAACGAAAGATTGGCAACCGTTCTGCTCTGCGGCTCTCTTTCAACCACGATGTGTATGGGAAATACGACCATTCGGAGAAGAATGGTGAAAACAGCCTTAACTACGAGAATGGCTTTGACAATGCAAAGCTAATTTTCAATGGCAACTACAAAACACGGCACGCCATTCAGACTAGTTTGGAATTTCAGCATGAGTATCTCAAGAGTGCTATGTTTGTTGCCAACAGCAATATTTACCATGATATTTCCGATGTGGTTGTGGTGCTTCAGGATGAGTTTTCTGTTACGCCTAGCGTGGGGATTGTGGCAAGTTTACGTTCGGGTTACAACTCTGTTTATGGCGAGAATTTTACCCCATCGGTTACCATTCGGTCGGTGCATGGATTCTGGAACTATAGGTTAACCTATGGCCAGGGATTCCGCTCTCCCACGCTCAAGGAACTATACTCGGAATGGAGCCATTTGGGGATGTTTACCATATATGGCAATAAGGATTTAAAAACCGAAACCAGCAATTTCTTCTCCTTTTCAACCGACTATGTAAACACCAACCGGAAGCTCAATGCCACGTTAATTGCCTCCTACAACCATCTTTCGCAAAAGATCAACGGCTACTGGTCCGAAAACCAATCGGAGTTTCACTATTCAAATTTCGAACGATGGAGGGTGTTCTCTACCGAGTTGCTGGCACGCTGGAGAGTGGTACCTCGTGTTCAACTAAAGGCCGGGTATGTATATTACAAAGTGTTCGAAAGCAGCGAACGAGTAAAGCAGGCAGCCATTTGTCCGCATAGCGTTACGACTCAGGCCGAATACACTCTAAAGAAGGGGCGATATGAGCTGGTGGCAAATCTTTCGGGGCGGATTACCGGGCCAAAGGATGTTAGCGAGCTGGATGCCGGCAATAACCAATTCTACCACACCTCATATCCGGTTTACTCTCTTTGGAACCTTAATTTATACCATCGCCTTGGAGAACATTTTGCTATAAATACTGGGGTTAAAAACCTTTTCAACTACAAAGCTCCAATTGTGACATTTAACACATCCACTTCGGTGGGACGCCGGTTTTATGTGTCGGTGGCCTATAATTTTTAAAAACAATGAAACCTAATACAAACAGAATATGATGAAAAAGCAATTAATTATTTCATGTTTCGCTCTTTTGAGTGCAACCGTTTTTGTATCATCCTGCCAAAAGGATGATAACTCCGTAACCCCAGCTGTGGGAAGCGTTGTAACTTTAAATGCTTCGGCCTTCGACAAGTGGACTTACTTCTCGTTTGAGACCGGTGTCGTGGCGACTGTGGCCGATTTCAAGAAGTCCACCGATTGGGATATTGCCTTTCACCGTGGCGATATTCGCGTAAACTGTGGCGCATCGGGAATTGGTCAAGGTGGCTCGTATAATGCCGGCAAGGTTCCCTTCGCCTCAGTTACGGAGGCACCTACTTCGGGATATTCGCTGAATACAACCATTAATATTTTGGAAGTGTATGCACAACCATTAGTATATGTTAATGTTCCCGGCGATACGCTTGTAAGCAAATGGATTACCTCCGTTAACTCCAACAATGGTCCTCCTGGCTATCTCTTTTCCGATGACATCTTCGTAATTAGAACCGCCAAGGGAAAATATGCAAAAGTTTGGCTGAAAGATTATTATAACGAAGCAGCATTGGGCGGTTATATTACCATGAAGTATGCTTTCCAAAAGGATGGTAGCCGGAAGTTTGAGTAACGGTTCGCATTCGACTTAAAACCATAAAAGGGGAGCTAAATGGTTCCCCTTTTATCATCTATTGTGAAGGTCGACAATCAATTCACAATTTTAATCTCGGTCAACAATACCAAAAACACCCTCATTCCCGCCAAATTTTGCTACTTTTGCACCCTAAACACTTGAGGAAATATGGTTTCGGTAAATGATGTTTGGGTCTCTTTTGGCGGTTTCGATTTGCTAAAGGGGATCTCCTTTATGATAAATCCCCGCGATAGAATAGGATTGGTTGGGCGCAATGGTGCAGGGAAATCTACCCTTTTAAAGATACTATATGGGATGCAGAAGCCCACATCGGGTAATATAAGTTCAGTTTCGGGGTCTACATTGGGATACTTAGCCCAAACCATTGAAGTGAAAGACGGAAGAACTGTGATGGAAGAGGCATCTCTTGCCTTTTCGGATGTGCTGGAGATGGAGAAAGAGATGGAGTATTTGAGCCATGAGGTTTCTACGCGCACCGATTACGAATCGGACGAGTATTCTAAATTGGTGGAGCGTTACTCGGATGTCAACGAACGCCACGCGATGGTGGGAGGAGCTAGCCTCGAAGGGGAAGTGGAGAAAACGCTGCTTGGACTGGGTTTTGAACGAAAAGATTTTGTGAGGCAAACATCCGAGTTCTCGGGTGGATGGCGAATGCGTATTGAGTTGGCAAAGATTCTCCTCCAACGGCCTAACCTCATCCTGCTCGATGAGCCTACAAATCACCTCGACATTGAAAGTATTCAATGGTTGGAAGATTACCTAACCGAATATCCGGGAGCGGTAGTTCTTATTTCGCACGACAGGGCATTCCTTAATAACGTTACCAATAGAACGGTTGAAGTTGTTCTGGGCAAAGTCCATGATTATAAAGCTTCCTACTCGCACTATATGGAGCTGCGTAAGGAACGACGTGAGCAGCAGATGGCCGCGTACCTTAACCAGCGAAAGATGATTGAGGATACCGAAGACTTTATCAATCGGTTCCGATCAAAGGCTACCAAGGCTGTTCAGGTTCAGAGTAGAATTAAGCAGCTGGACAAGGTTGAGCGGCTCGAAATAGATGAGGAAGATACCTCTGCCATGAACATTAAGTTCCCTGCGGCTCCCCGATCGGGACAGGTGGTGATGGAGGCCGAAGACCTAACCAAGGCATTTGGAAAACATGTGGTGTTCTCGGACGTGAATATTAAGATTGAGCGGGGCGAAAAGGTCGCTTTTGTCGGTCGAAATGGTGAGGGAAAATCAACACTTTCGCGTATTGCCGTTGGCGATTTAGAAGCAACCAAAGGGTTTGCTAAAATGGGCCACAATGTGCTTGTAGGCTATTTTGCCCAAAATCAGGACGACCTGATGGACGGCAATATGACCGTTTTTGAAACCATCGATGATATTGCTGTTGGCGATATCCGCACAAAAATTCGGGATATTCTTGGCGCCTTTCTTTTTCGCGGTAGCGATGTCGACAAAAAGGTAAAGGTGCTTTCGGGTGGTGAGCGTTCGCGTCTGGCCATGGCCAAGTTGATGTTTCAACCCTATAACCTACTGATTCTTGATGAGCCTACGAACCATATGGATATCGTTTCGAAGGATATTCTGAAGGAGGCACTCAGGAAATATGATGGCACCATGATTATTGTGTCGCACGATAGAGAATTCCTCGATGGGTTGGTTGATAAGCTCTTTGAGTTTAGAGGTGGAAAAGTGAAGGAGCATTTAGGCGGAATTTATGACTTCTTGAAGCGCCGCAAGATGGAATCGCTTAAGGAGTTAGAACGAAAGACCGTAGCACAACAGACGGAATCGGCAGCAAAGTCGACCGGAGAGAATAAACTCTCCTATGCCGAGAGGAAGGAGATGGATAAGGTAATCCGTAAGGTGGTTACGCGCATTACCGATTGTGAAAAGAAGATTGAAGCCAAGGAGGCCGAGATCGCTAAGATAGATATTTTGCTTGCAAATCCAGAGCAGAATACGCCAAACCAGTCTGTTAGCGATGTATTTAGGCACTATCAAGAACTGAAGCACGAGGTTGAGGGATTGCTTGCCGACTGGGAATTGTTGAATTCTGAGAAGGAGAAGCTGGAGCAGGAACGTGGGATAATTTAGTCTCTGAAATATATAACAACTCGGAGTTCTTGTTGCCAGATAATAATTTTGTTTCCATTATGAAGAATCACGTTCTTGAATTAGGCGTAGATTAACTCATGTAGTTTAGTTTTTTTATATTGCATAACAATACTATCGAAATACAATACAGTTGTAATGCTTAAAACCTATCGTTCGCCTTTTCGCACAACAATACTGATTGCTCTTGGAGTAGTTATGGTGTCGTGTGCAGGCAACCGTCGGGCTCAGCAATCGGTAAAACTTACCGACAGCTACAACCCCGCGGCCAATTCGGTTCACCCAGAGGTTAAGGTATTTCATTTGAACGATTCTCTTTCGGAGCTCAATATTCTATTCTATCCAAAGGAGATATTGATGAGCACAAGTAATCCAGATTCCGTTCTGCGAGGAAGTGTTCGTTTTAACATGGAGCTCTATAACGTAAAGGATAGTTTGGTTGCAGTTGATACCGCTTCGCTTGTGGTGACAATCGATCAAAATAGCCTTCGAAAACCAAGCATGTATAGCAAGTTACCGGTTAGGGCAACCCTCGGTGAGTGCTATGTGATGAAATTTTCGGTAACCGATGTGCTGAGGGAGCAAACTGCAATTGTTCTGATGATGGTGGATAAGACCAACCGTAATACGGGACAATGGTATAGAACAACCAATCCCGATGGCTCTGTTTTCTTTGGGATGGCGGTGCGCGAGGGCGGTATCGTTATGGTTGATCATCCTATGCGGAGCCTCGATAGCACGTATATATTTTTCTACCGAAATCTTTCGGTATCGCCGCCACCGGTAAGGGCCATAAGAGAGTATTTGCCAGAATTGCCCGATAGCGTATGGAAAATCGGAGGCAAGAGAGTTTCTTTTCCATACGAAGGTACATACTGTATCAGTGCTGATTCCTCACAAGGAAAAGGGTTAATGCTGGGAAGATTTACTACCGGGTTTCCCCGCCGGGTTTCGCCAAATCAACTTGTGGAATCGATGGTGTATATCGAATCGCGCGTAACGGATAGTGGATTTACTGCAACAAATAGTAAACTTCTGTTGGATAGTCTATGGCTTTCGAGAACCGGCAATCACGAAGCATCACGCGAACTGATTCGCATATATTATAATCGATTATTTCTGGCCAACTATTATTTTTCGTCGTATAAGGAGGGTTGGAAGACGGATAGAGGTATGATTTTTATGGTATATGGACTTCCTACTCGAATTTTTAGGTATGGGCTAAACGAGGTTTGGATTTATGGACATGCGAGTGGGAAAAAGTCTACTCGGTTCCATTTTAGGTATAAACCCGGTAGTGCCAGTCCCAACGATTTCGTTTTGGATTACATGCGTTCCAGTAACCTAAAGTGGAGCGTAATTGAGGATGGTTGGAAAAAAGGAAAACCATTTATTTACGAGGAAGAGGATGAAGACAACATGGAATAACAGTTGTTTTTCCCCAAAATCGGTTTGAAATTGAAGTAAAGAAAACGTAATAATAGAGTAAAGTGGAAAGATCGAACAATTTCCGAAAAGACGGAGACAGACACGGCGATAGCCACCGTGATAAGAGCGGTAACAGCAGCGGAAGTAGCAATCGTGATGGCGGAAGCAGCCGTGAAGGTAGCCGATTTGGCAATCGCGATGGTGGAAGCAGCCGTGAGGTTAGCCGATTTGGCAATCGCGATGGTGGAAGCAATCGTGAAGGTAGCCGATATGGTAATCGTGATGGCGGTAGCAGCCGTGAAGGTAGCCGATATGGTAATCGCGATGGTGGAAGTAGCCGCGAAGGCTCCCGCGAGCGCAGCGGTGAGGGCAACCGGGATCAGTATTCCGATAATAAGGTGAGACCCGATAAGGGCGACTTAGTTTTTGGGATACGGCCAATCATGGAAGCAGTAAATGCTGGCCGCACAGTCGAAAAGGTATTGGTTAAGAAAGATTTGGATGGCGAACTTTACAATGAGCTTTTCGATCTTCTGTTACAGCACAACATCCCGGTTTCAAAGGTTCCAATCGAGAAATTGAATAGAGTTACTTCCAGTAATCATCAGGGAGTTGTAGCATATATGTCGCCCATAGAGTTTGCCGAATTGGAAGACCTTATTCCGGCAATCCTCGAAACAGGTAAAGTGCCCTTGGTTCTGCTGCTCGATCAGGTGAGCGATGTAAGAAACTTTGGTGCCATTGCCCGTAGTGCCGAGTGTGCAGGTGCCGATGCCATCATTATTCCTCTACAAGGATCGGCCCAGATTAATGCCGATGCCCTAAAGACTTCGGCCGGAGCATTGAATATTATTCCGGTGTGTCGTGTAAAACTGTTAAAATACGCAACGCTATACCTTCAGCAGAATGGATTTCAGGTAGTGGCTGCCACCGAAAAAGCGGATGCCAGTCTCTATAGTGTTGATTTAACCATTCCTACTGCCATTGTTATGGGAGCGGAGGATACTGGTGTCTCCAACGAGATTTTAAAGATTGCCAATAAGCGGGTAAAGATCCCTCTTGTGGGCAAGATCGATTCTCTCAACGTATCGGTTGCTGCTTCGATAATGCTATTTGAGGCCGTAAGACAACGATCATTGGGCAGCAAATCGTAATAGATATTTCTTTTAGAATAAAAAAGCCGTGGGTTTACACCTACGGCTTTCTTATGGTGCGATATCAGTGTTAAGCCACTACAACCCCAATTAGTTTACCTATACCGAAGGTTATGGCCGCGGCTAGCAGTCCGAAAACAACCATGCGCATGCCCGAAAAGAGAATGCTCTTTCCTGTAAACAACGTAATGGCAGCTCCAAGGATAAAGAGACCAATCACGCTAAAGCCCAAGCTGGTTATGGTAGCTGTATAGCCCGATAGGAATAGGAACGGCACTAGCGGAATTACCGCACCTATGGTAAAGAGGAAGAATGAGGTAAGTGCAGCTTCCCATGCCGATCCGCCTAGGTCGTTCTGGTCAATGCCCAACTCTTCACGAACCAGCGTATCCACTGCAGTCTCCTTGTTTTCCATCACTTTACTTGCCATCTGTTCAGCCACATCTTTGGCAATGCCTTTCGATTGATAGATGAGCGACAATTCCATTTGCTCCTCCATGGGAGATGTTTCGAGTTCGGTCTGTTCCATTTGAATCTGCTTCATATAGAGTTCTCTGGAACTTTGAACCGAAAGCCATTCGCCCAGTGCCATAGAGATTGATCCGGCAAGCATACCGGCAAATCCGGCAATTATGATTGGCTTGTTTCCGCTGCTGGCCCCTGCTACACCCATTATTAGACTAAGGTTTGAAACCAGACCATCGTTGGCACCCATTACAGCAGCTCTTAGGGCATTTCCTCCTACCGATTTGTGTCGACCCTCCAGCTTGGCAAGGTTTCCTCCTGCCACTCCAGTGGACGATTCGTATATATTGGTTAGGATGGTAGCATGGTTCATCTCATTACCCGATTGGGTTTCGCCCGATTCCCTTTTCATCTGGAGTGAGTTTTTTCCCATGGTTTGTTCCAACTTAATCAGATTATTCAGGATAAAGTCGAAGCCTATGATTTTGCCGACCCTTACTTGAAACCTGCTATTAAGCGACGGAGTGGGGATTGTGATTCCGGGCTCCAGCTCATGGAGCATATCCATTACTCGACCAATGTGTATCTTTTCAATCTCCGACATCTGCTTGTAGATGTCCGAAAGTGCAGAATCGTCTGTATTTTCGCTCAGCACACCATATAGGAACGAAGTGTCAACCTCGGCTTGTAGTTGTTCCAGCTACGATGAACCCCTGTAAACGCTTAGTTTACAGGGGTTTTCTATTTTCGGGGGAACGTATGGGGGACAGTTTGTGCAAAAAGAGAGAATTTTTATTTTATTCTTGTTCCTTATCCTACCACTTTTACTCCTCCAACCATCTTGGCAATTCACTTCGGGATATACCATCTTCTTAGGTATGCCTTCTTAATCGTCAAAACCTCCCAAAATCTAAGGAAAGTGCAATTGATGCACTTAACAAATGCTTCGAAGGGGTGGATAGTAATACATCCAAGTAATCGTATGGTGGTATGTATCCACGCAATAAGGAATCCAACAACTCCATTTGCGCTCATTTAATGGATATTATAACAAAATCAGCGTATTAATAACACCACAAAATCTAGCAAATTACTGATATTGAGCGATAAGGAAACAGACCAAAATACACTTAGCGCTCATTTACTGCACCTTACTCATATTCTAATAGGATAACCAACTGGATATCTTCCGTATGGAGCTGTTAATGAACGCTAAACATCCAATTGTCGATCACATGATTTCCAATGAAGTAAGCAATACGACGTATTACAGCAGAATCAAGCGTTGATAAACCTGTATTGTTCGGACTTATGAGGGGAGTGAAAATAGCGGAAATCATGTGTTCTATGTGTTCGAAACATCACATTAACCTATTTTGCAGCGCATTACATCGAACAGATAGTTTTTTGAGTAGAACACATAAATATAGCAGGGATTAACAGATAGTGATCTTCCTAAAGGTAATCTCTTGCAACTCTTAACCTCAGAAATATCTTTAATCAGGGTTACTTCCAAGCACGAGGAATAAGCCCAATTTCAGTTTGCTGGTAAGTAGGTTGATCTCCAGATTTACTGTATTTTGCTGCTTGCTTTGTCTCGCTCGTTGTT
>NZ_FMYP01000057.1 GCF_900096565.1 Williamwhitmania taraxaci | reverse complement strand
CCTAACGATATGGCCTTGTTAAAGCTGATATATTTAGCTACTGAACACATCTCTAAAAAATGGACGATGCCCCTGAAAAACTGGGCAATAACGGCTCAGCAGTTGCACATAAGGTTTGGGGATCGGATGAAAATAGACTTATGAAATCAATCTCAAATGCAAAGAAACAAGTTGAACCAAAACAAGCCAAGGGTATATAAACGGCTTCGTGCCTCAGCCGCCCTTGTCTAATTTTGATTCAAACTTTTAAAGAGCATTTAAGAGTTGAGTTCAAAAAAAACAGTAGTTTTGAATACTAGGAAAATTACCAGACAAAGTTTAATTTACACTCCCTCGCGGAGCGCGAAAAATGGGGTCTGTTCACTAAACTTTGTCGGGTGGGGATTTATCGAGCCTTTGCTTTGTATTAAGGTGCAGGTATTGGTGCTGCTGCTTGGCTTATCCAGCAATTTATGCCTCAAATTTATACTGATATTCACCAGCAAAAATATTTTCACCTTCACGCAATATAAAATTCGCTGCCCTCCGTCAAAATAAATACAATATCTCTTGTGTCGTATAGGGTAATTATCTTACATTAGTTGAGCGAGTTAATGCTGCTTTATTATGGGACTTGGAATACTCTACAGCGGAAGGTTCAATCCTGACACATCGCTTCCACAATTCATTGCGGAGGTGGAGGCTTTTGCCACAGCTTTTGGCTGGAAACAGAGGGTATACGAGCATGACTTTCCGTCGCTGCAGTTCCCCAACGGTTATTCAGAAACAATTTATGGAATTGTGGTTATGCCACCCAACTGCGATCCTGTATTTCTCTGCTTTCTCTCCAATGGGCGCCTGAGTAGCCCTCTGCATCTCGAATCGTTTGGCGACTCACGGGAGGTTATCCATCAGGAGTATCTCTACCTGCTATCGGTATCTACCCTACTGGCTGGTGTCGATGTTCACATTAAGGTGGTGAAGATGCTTAAGGCCATCGGCAATAAATACCTTCTCGATTTTGATGTGAAGGACGAGGGTGGATACTGGGATACCGAAAACGAAGAGTACCTCGCCGCCACCATGCTTCAACAGAGGCAAAAAATGGAGCTAGTTACCTGCTCTAGAAATGGCTCTACCTATTTTTGGGGCGAATCCATTCGTCTTTACCTGAGCCGGGTAATGAGGGACCTGATTTATAAACAGTAAACCATTGGATTTTCTGAAATTCGGTAAACAAGCTTTCCGGTTCGTTGCTTCGAAGGCCTCTGTTTGGGCGGTTTGCCATTCCTAATTCGTTGAATTTATAAGGATGTAGGCCCCTAATGCCGTTTTTCGCCTACCTTTACGCTCCAATCAAAACAGCTGTTTTATGTTACATTCATCGCTTAAGCAATACTTCGGTTTTGATGAGTTTCGACCCGGTCAGCAAGCAGTGGTCGAAAAGATTGTTGCGGGTCAGTCGGCGGTTGCTATTTTCCCTACGGGTTCGGGAAAGTCGCTCTGCTACCAGCTATCGGCAATACACTTGCCACACCTCACGCTAGTTGTTTCGCCGCTGTTGGCACTCATTCAGGACCAGCTCGATTACTTGGTTCGGCGGGGTATTTCGGCCGTTCGTATCGATAGTACGCAAGGGCGAGAGGTGGAGATGGAGGTGATGCGGGGAATTAAAAGCGGTGCTCATAAAATACTCATGATTTCGGTGGAGCGGTTCAAAAATGAGCGCTTTCGTCGTTTCCTTTCCGAAGTGCCCATCTCGCTATTGGTGATCGATGAGGCGCACTGCATCTCGGAGTGGGGGCATAACTTTCGCCCCGACTATATGAAACTTCCCACCTTCCAAAAAGCATTTAAGATAGAGCAGGTGTTGCTGCTTACGGCCACGGCTACGCCCAAGGTTATCGAAGATATGTGTGCTAAATTCAGTATTGGTAAGGAAAATGTTATTGTTACTGGGTTCTATCGATCGAACCTTCACCTGCGCATATGCTCGGTGGCGGAGCAGCAAAAGAACCGGGAGTTGCTAACGCTCGTGGTGGATAAGCCCAACGATCCTACCATTGTATATGTTACCTTGCAGAAAACGGCCGAAGTGGTTGCACACTTTTTAGTCCATCGGGGAATTAATGCAGTGGCCTATCATGCCGGGATGAAGAGCGAAGAGCGTGAGCAGATTCAGAATGAGTTTATGACGGGTAAAACCGCTTGCATTGTGGCTACTATTGCCTTTGGGATGGGTATCGACAAGAGCGATATTCGACGCGTTATCCACTACGATTTACCCAAATCGATTGAGGGATATAGCCAGGAGATTGGGCGCGCCGGGCGCGATGGCCAGCCGAGCAATTGCATTGTTCTGGCCAATCTCGACAATGTGCAGGTGCTGGAAAACTTTATTTATGGGGATACTCCCGAGCTGGAATCCATTGAGCAACTGTTGAAGGAAATTCCGCAGGACAACCGCCATTGGGAATTGCAGATTGGCACCCTAGCCACAAAGTGCAATATCCGCCAGCTGCCGCTAAAGACTTTGCTCGTTTACCTCGAGATGAAGAACATAATTAAGCCACTCTACTCTTTTTATGGCAGCTATCGTTTTGCTAATCTGGTGAGCAATGAGGTTGTGTTGGACAAGTTTCAAGGTGAGCGAAAGGCATTTGTAAAGGCAATCTTCGACAATAGCCAAACGGCACGAAAATGGACCAACGTTGATGTGAAAACCATTTGCAGTGCCTACGATACTCCCCGCGATCGCGTGGTTGCTGCCCTGGAACATTTCAATGAGCAGGGGTGGATTCACTTGGAGGCAACCCAAATGATAGAGGTTTTCGAAGTTGTTGGGAATGATTTCGAAGTAGGTGTACTTGCCGAAGAACTCTTTGACCTTTTCAGGAAAAAGGAGGAGATAGAGGTAAATCGGATTCATGAGATGGTATCTTTGTTCGAATCGGATGTCTGTTTATCCAAACTATTGGCCGAGTATTTTGGCGAAACGGTAAGCTGGGCTGCATGTGGTCATTGTTCGGTGTGCAACGCTGGAAGCGTGCATTTGAGCAAGAGTGCTAATCTGCCCAATTTGGCTTTCTACAGTTATCCCATGCTTGTGAATGATTTTGAACAGAAGATGAGCGGAAAAACTACGCCCGATCTGATTGCACGTTTCTTATGCGGTATTGCTGTGCCACGGTTCACAACCTTAAAGGTGAAGTCACTGCCAAATTTTGGAGTGTTGGAGAACTACCGCTACCATGAAGTAATAGGGTGGATCGAATCTAATAGAATTCAGTAGCCTTCTATGCCGATATTGAAGGTAGTATTTTCTTAAGCGCCCGTCTTACATCATCGTGCGAGGCTGGTTCGCGAGGAATAATAAGGATGGTATCGTCGCCGGCAATGGTTCCGGCAATCTCCTTTGCGTGATGCGAGTCGATGTAAATGGCCACGCTGCTGGCAAATCCCGGTAGGGTTCGGAGTATGCCAAATTGGTAGGAGAATTCGAGCGAAAGAACGCTTACCGAGGGCATGTTAAGGGAGGTAGGCATTCGTTCCTGCATGCCCATCTTCTCGGGCAGCACGTAAATGTATCCCTTTTCGTTATCGGGCATTTTTGCTACACCCAGCTCTTTAAGATCGCGCGATAGCGTAGCTTGGGTTAATTCATATCCTAACTTTCGAAGTTCTTCCAGAAGTTCGTCTTGGTTGGATATTTTTAACGAAAGGATAACTCTTTTTATCTCCTGCTTGCGGCTATTCTTAACCATGGGATATGTTTTCTTTTGCTTAAGTTACCACCTAAACGCCACGATAAACGTATGAAATTTTATTGAGGGAGTAGTGTCTAAAAGTAAGTCGAAAAATTAAGGTTTGAAACGCTGCGAGCAACTTTTTCAAGTTGAATCGCGTTGTTTCAGAACCTTATCAAAAAAGCACCTCTACTTTTTTGAAACCTAACCCATCCTAAACACCAATGATAAGAATTTGGCGGATGCCATTTTCTGTATACACTAACGGTGCAAATATATGCATAATATTTTTATCTGCAATGCTTTTAAAAATACTTTTATCTTAATCATAACGCTTGTTGCTAGTCTATTGGTTGATAATTAATATGTTGTTTGTGATTTTTTTTGATGTATATATATGCGCATAAACCTTTATTCATGAATGTTTGCGGTTTTTGCAGATGGGGGTTTTATACCAAATAGGTTACATTTGTGGTAACCAAAAACGAGTGACCTGTGCAAAAAAAAATTGATTTAATTCAGGTAGTAAGAGGTGTTGGTGCTTTGCTCGTTTGCTCATTTCATATGAAAACGCTGCTTAATACTCCAACGTTTGCCTATGGAAGCTTCTTTTTTGGCTCTGGAGCAATTGGTGTTCCTCTTTTCTTTATTCTTAGTGGATTTATCATCTTCTACACCACGCAAAATAGCGCACGCAGCGTTACTTATGTTCGTATTTTTGCGCTTAAACGCATAGTTCGCATTGTTCCCCTTTACTATTTGGTTACCCTTATTTGGATTGTTGGACTGGGGCAGGTGGGCTACTATCTTGCTCGCAGGCCCGATTTGCTTCTTAGTGCGCTCACCTTTGTGCCTTCCTTTACAAGCACTGTGGGGCCCTCTTTCGGCTTTCCTCCTGTTGCCATTGGATGGACTCTGGCCTACGAAATGCTGTTTTACTTGATCTTTTGCGTTAGCCTCTTCTTTGGTAAATTCCGATATGCGGTTCTTTCGTTACTCATTGTTTCAATTGTTGTTGGTCTTCCTTTTCTAGTAGGCGCATCGGTTAACTTCGATGCTTCACACGCTTATGGGTTTAGCGTTAGGTATTTGGAAGTAATGGCGAGCCCGGTAATGCTCTACTTTTTGTTAGGGGTTTTGTTAGGATGGATTTACCAATCCTCCTTTGCGATTAAGTCGCACACCATTTCTTTTTTAATGGTTGGGGTATCGCTGGTTTACTTTTGGCTTGCCTACTTTGGTATTGGCCACCTTTCCAATAATATTTTCGCAAACATGCTCTCCTGCGGCGCTCTTTTGTTCAGCCTGCTGATGTGGCATAAGAATCGACCCATTTCCTTTTTCAAGCCATTGGTATATCTGGGCGATATTTCCTATTCCTTATACTTAGTTCATCCGTTGGTCATTGTGTTTCTTCCAAAGATTCTACGTTCGGTGGGCCTTGCCAGTTTGGCTAATGGTCCGGTCCTATTTGTGTTGGCAATTATTGTAATCCTTCTCATTTCGGCTATCAGCTATGAATTTTTTGAACGGAAAATGCTTAGCAGGATTTCGCGCGCGATAGTATAGACTTGATGCTACTTGAACCTATTGCAATAATGTAGGTTAATCTTTGTGTATAGAGAGTCTACTTGGCTTGTGTATGACCATAGGCATATGTTTGCTGGACAATCATACTTTACAATATGGAACAATTTGTTTGTTGGCTTGTTTAACGGTAAGTTGTACAACAGTAGGTTGTGTGTTTGTGCCAAAGTAAAAACCAATTATAACGATACTATTATGAGTAAGGTTTCTGTAAATACCGAATGGAAAGGGAATATGAAATTTGAGGCCGATGTTTTTGGTCATAAGATTGTTGTTGATGCCGATGAGGCCTCGGGCGGTGAGGACTCCGGTGCTCGACCAAAACCCCTTCTCTTGGTTGCGCTGGCTGGCTGCACCGGAATGGATGTTGTTTCCATTCTTAAGAAAATGCATGTGGCGTTTGATGGGCTTAACATCATGGTGGAGGCCGATCAAACCGAGGAACATCCGAAGCACTATGAAGCCATGAAGGTAATTTATGAATTCAAGGGCAAGGATCTACCAATGGATAAGCTTACCAAGGCCGTTGAACTGTCGGAAGAGCGCTACTGTGGTGTAAATGCCATGTTTAAGAAGGCCATGAAAATGAGTTACGAGATTCGAGTGGTTGAATAGCTATTACTACGAATCATAAGGATATCTTCTGATAATTGTTATGTCGGGTTTGCGATAAAGAAGAATTGCCATGAGACGCACAGCAATATCATTTGCGGCATCCTCGGTATTAGAAAAGAGAGAGGCGAGAATAATTTCTCGCCTCTCCTTGTTATTTTAGTGGGAAGCCCCGCCGGTGGGCATCTCAAACTTATTTCCTGTTTTATCGACTACTTCCTTCAACCACCACTCAGGATATCCCGGTTGGCTGGGTGAGGGAACAAAGCCATGCTCATTTCTTAAAAACTTGCCGTCCTTTTCCTTCTTTACATTTCCATCGATATACTTAACCAAAAGGAATTGGAACAGTTGTTCCCATCTTTTAACGGCGCTATTGGCCGTGGCCGACGAAAATGTGGTAAGGAAATCCCTTGCTCTTTCTGGGTTCTCGGCATAAATTTTTTGGGCAGTCTGATCAACTGTAGGTATCATCTCCACATAGCTACTTTCCAACTCTTTTTGAACCTTTACGACATCTTCTATCATGAGATTGTAACGCAGGTAGGTGAAATTGGCTACCTTGTTGAACGTCCAAAAGGCGGAGGTTTCGGAATAGGTAAGCATATCCCCATTTCCTTCGGCAAAGCTTTCGGGTGCTTTTCTTACCCCGGCATAAATGGGCACATACACGGTAGTGGCAGCATCATCAACGCCAAACCAGAAGATTCCCCCAATAGGGTTGGGCAACCAGCTGCGCAGTTGGGCAATAAATGAGAATCCTGTTTGTTGGGTAGCGGTGGTGCGCTCGTTGAAATACTCTTTACCATTTACCTTATAGGTAAGGGGACGCCAGCGGTAGGGTAGGCCGTATGGGCCCGCTCCGGGATCTTTGCTCATATCCATATCGGTACCTTCGAGGTGATCGCGCTTAGCCGCCATTAAGTCTTGAGGGGTAAGCTTATGGTCGGGCTTAATGTAAAGTGGCATCCGGTGCTTTAGGTTTTCTCCCTTGGCATAGTCGATGTAACTCCACATATCCTTATTCACTGCCTTAAAGAAACTCCATACACGTGCTTCGCTGAAACGTGCTGCGTCAAAGGTCATGGGTGCATAGGTGTCGGAGAAGCTAAACTCTTCATCTTTTCCTGTAAAATAGCCTTTGCTACGGGCAAACGTAATTACATCTTGCGAGTAGACTACTTCAACGGAAGGAAGGAAAATCTTGTCCATTGTTTTGCTCGAAATGGAGGTTTTTCCATTGGCAAGTGGAAAGGTAGTTATGCGGGCTTGATTTGCGTGCGAAGAGATGTATCCATCGGGAATGCGTATGGCAACCCATACGGCACCCTTATTCTTGTTGTAGCTCTTGCCTGTCTTTTTGTCGATAGCCATTTCGGTACCTTTGCCAATGATTTCGAAAATCCAAGCCTCGTTGGCGTCGCCAACGGAGAATGACTCACCGCTGCTGTAATAACCATACTTATCTACTAACTCGGCCATTACCTTAATGGCCTCACGAGCGGTCTTGGCCCTGTGAAGTCCAAGAAACATAAGACTTCCGTAATCAATCATCCCGGTGGTATCCTCCAGCTCGGCTTTTCCACCATAGGTTGTTTCGCCAATGGCTACCTGATGCTCATTCATGAAACCAATAACCGTGTAGGTTAAGGCTGGTTGAGGTATTTCGCCTAAGTATTTAAGGGTTCCTCTGTCGTAAATCTTGTAGGTGGCTCCCGCTGGTTGTGGTCCACCTGGACGGTAGTAAAGTTCGCCATACCGAATATGGGAATCGGCAGCATAGGAGATCATTACCGAGCCGTCGGCAGATGCTCCCTTCGTAATGATGTAGTTGGTGCAGGCGAATCCCGTTTGAACGGTTATTGCCAGCGCACCTGCCATCAGAATTGAGAATAACTTCTTCATTATTTGTGGTTTAATTAATTATCTGTTTGGTTTGCAAATTGCTTTTTTTCTCGGTTCCTTGTTTCGACACCTGTTTGGAGCAACGGTTTAATTTCAATCCAAAGTGGTTAAAATCCAAACTGAATGCCTACGGCCAACCTTGGAAGGCTAGGCTGTTCCGATTTCTTCATAATGTCGCTCAACCGATATGTTGCGAATAAAAGGTGTTTGTTCCGAGCAATTCTACCGGTAACTCCATAGTCGTATCGGTTCTGATTTGGGTCGAAGGACCTAGTATATGCCATCTCCTCATTCCCATTATGTCCGGTATCAACTGCTCTAAATACAGGTAGGAAGTTCCAACCAATATATCCACCAAAATCGATATAGGTTCCAAGGTAGTTGCCTCTGTGGGGGGTGAGGTTAAAGCGAATGAATGGAGAAATTCTGAATTCGTTTTGAATAATGTTCTCTCTTTCGTGGGTAGCACCATCGTAAATCTTGTGCATGCCGCTATGGTCGAGCCTGTTTCCTTGCATGTAAAACGAAAGATCACTACCAATATTGACAAAGTTCGAAATGCGGTAGCGATATCGATGGCCAAGATCGAATACGAGTGATTTTCCAAAGTAGGAATCATCATTTTTAGCTCCTATTGGAGTTACTACCCCAAAACTAATAAAGCCTTGATTGTAATGTTTCCTATTTTCTCCTTTAGTTTTGGCATTATAGGGTTCCATTGGGTTGGTGTTTTGCATCACGATGGTTTGCGAAAGGCCTGTTAATCCAAAGGAGATTATAGATATTAGAACAGCTATTTTCTTCATGTTGATTTGCCGAGTTAGATGATTCTGTTTGGCTTTATGCTTCTGTTTTGTTTTCAAAATGAGTTGTTATTGGTGCATTACCACCTTAGTGGGGCCTACTTCCTCTTTGTCGCCGAGGTTGAAGGTACCCGAGTAGTTCAGATACTTAATGTTTAGCTTATAACCCTTCTTGAATGATTTTTTGAATAGGCTTAGTGCTTTTTCTTGGTAAACTCTAACGGCACCATATTCGGTAAGGACACCCTTTTCGTTCTCAATATTGTAAAATAGGATGGTAGTGTTGTATCCCGAGAGTAACTTCACATAACCGGCTGGAACAAATACATTATAATAGGTGTCGTCTTCGTAAAGGTCGAAGGTGGATTCGGGTTCCTTCAGGGAATCGATAAAGAAGTTGGCCTGTGGCACCCCGTAGCCATGGGCGTAATCGAAGTAAGGATATAGATCGCCCGACTGTTCGATAAGCTTTAGCATCTCCATTGCCGATTTATTCCGGTTTATTTGCCAAGCACAGGCCACAAACCCCGAAATCAGAGGCGTAGCAAACGAGGTACCGTAGGCAATTTGAACGCCGCCTTTTGGTTTTGCCACTACTGCTTTTCCAAAAGCCGATACATTGGGCTTCATTCGGCCATCGGCTGTCGGACCATAGGATGAGAAATCAATATGGAGGTTGTTGTCGGGCGACACACCGCCTACGGTTAGAATGGAATCGGCATCGGCAGGCGTTCCCAGAACCTTCCAGTCGCTATCGCCATCGTTGCCGGCAGCATTTATCACAAGCATACCTTTTCGGGCTGCCAGTGTGGCTGCGCGTGCTACAAAGGTTTTCTTTCCATCCATATCGGTAGGGAAGTAGCGATTAAAGGTGTATCCCAACGAGCTGCTAATAATGTCTGCTCCATTTTTGTGTGCCCACTCTACGGCTGCAAGCCAGTTTTCTTCCTCCGAGAATGGCTCACTGTTTACTTCGGTAATGGCAAGCAAAAATTCGGCTCCCGTAGCCATACCCATTGCAGTTCCTTCGTGAATACCTGCAATACAAGACAATACATTGGTGCCGTGGGATATGCCGCGATACACGTTTTCATTGTTCTTGGTAAAATCCCACGTAGCAATGATCCTGTTTTCGTTTCGAATATGGCTAAATACTTCCTGTGTGTTAACTCCAGGAAAGCCACCATCGAAAACTGCAATCCGAATACCCTTGCCATTAATTACAATGGACGAGTCCATCAAAGTAAAGTAACGAGCCCCCATTCGCTGGGTTTGCCGGTTAAGAATGTCATAGATTTCGGTAAGTTTGTCTGAGCTGCCATTCGTATGATCGTCAAACTCTGCATGAACATAGTTGCCGGTAATTGGGGTAATGTCTTTAACAAATGGAAGTTTGGCTAGTGCTTTTAGCTCTCTTTTGTTGGCAGAGAGCGCTACGGCATTAAGCCATCGGCTGGTTCGACCAATATTTCCTGTTACCTTTTTTATCTGCTGTAAGTAGGATTCATTGAGGGGGAAATTGGTGGAATCACCCGCAACCTCATGCTGTACCCTATCAAAATAGGTATTAGGGTCGAAGGTTGTTCCTCGTTTATCGGTAAGTTGAATCCAATAGCGCGATTGTGCATTAGCGAATGGTAGAACCATCATGGTAAAACCCAAAATGGCAAGTAGTTTTCGGAGTGGATACATTCGAGTCTCTTTTTATGTACTGGTTCTTTTGTTCTAACAAAGGTAATAATTTAGTAGGCAACTAATATGCTTCTTTAATTTCTGACGCTAAATATCAATTATTATACTGTTCGTTTGATCGAGAATACTCTGAGGAAGCGAAGCATTAATCTCTTCTGCAAGTGTGTTGAGTAGCTTTTTTTTAACGAATTCTCTATGACTTACAATACTAACCTCCCTTACTGGCGAAGGATCGAAAAATGATCTAAGGCTTAGCTTTTGTGTGTCGGTAAGGGCGTAAGTTGCCATCTCTGGAATTATTGTTATGCCGCCGCTTTGGTCTACAATACGTATTAAAGTCTCAATACTTCCGGCTTCGTAGTCAAGATTCTTGCCACTATTAGACGATTGCTTAATTTCACATAGCCTCATGATTTGTGAACGAAAGCAATGCCCTTCTTCAAGCAACCAGAGGTTATTCGTGTTAATTTTGTCGGCATGCAATGTTTCTTCTTCATATTCTGGCTCGGTTGGAGAAACGTATGCATAGAACTTTTCATAAAACAATCTATTCTCCTTTAACCTGCTATCTTTTAGCGGCGTGGCCATTAATCCAGCATCAAGTTTTCCGCTGATAATCGCTTCAATTATATTTTCGCTAATCATTTCGGCTACCTTAAGCTTAACCAACGGGTATTTCGATATGAAGTTCTTTAGAAATAGCGGTAGCAGGTAGGGGGCAAGTGTGGGAATTATTCCAATTCGCAGTGTTCCCGATATCAATCCTCTATCGTTTTGCACGATACTCTTTATTTCTGCTATTTCTGCCAGTGCTTTGCGGGCTTGCATTACTATCTCTTCGCCTATTTTTGTTGGAACAACAGGCTGTTTGCTTCGGTCGAAGATTTTAACCTCCAGTTCCTCTTCCAACTTCTGAACCATCATGCTCAAGGTTGGTTGCGTAACAAATGTGGCTTCTGCCGATTTAGCAAAGTGCCTGTAAGTGTCTATTGCAACAATATATTCTAGCTGTTGAATATTCATTTTCGAGTAAAATTTGTGGTGTATTACCGTGTAAGACTTTAATTGCCAAACGAAATAGATGTAGTCGATGCGAATATAGAAAAAATCAGTTTGATTGATGCTGTGTGGCTCCGTATATTTGTATCATAAAATTGAAACTTAATACACATTGATATGAGCAATTCTAAATCATTCATTGGATTGGACGAGGTACAATCGAAACAGTTAGTTGACAAGCTTAACGTTCTTTTAGCAACATACCAACTCTTTTATATCAATAGTCGTGGCTTTCACTGGAACATTAAGGGTGAGAAGTTTTTTGAGCTACACCTAAAGTTTGAAGAGCTGTATACCGACTTCCAAATTAAAATTGACGAGGTTGCTGAGCGAATCTTAACGCTAGGCCATCAACCGCTACACAGCTATACCGACTATTTAGCAATATCAAAGGTTAAGGAGAGTAAGAATGTTGCCGATGGGCGAAAGGCAGTGGAGGAGGTGCTTGGTTCCTTTAAAGAGGTAATAATGCTGCAACGCGAACTACTGTCGATGTCGGCCGAAGCCAACGATGAAGGTACAAATGCACTCATGAGCGATTATATTCGTGAGCAAGAGAAGTTAGTTTGGATGTATTCCTCTTTTCTTGGACGATAACATATTGTATATTATAAACTTTAAAACATTTATTATGGAACAAAATGAAGTTTTTAGCATGCCACGTATTGGTGATTTAGCACCCGATTTTGAGGCATTAACCACTAAAGGAAAAATTAAACTTTCGGAGTTTGCTAAGGACAAGTGGATAGTTCTCTTCTCGCATCCGGCCGATTTTACACCGGTATGCACAACTGAAATGAGCGGTTTTGCTTTACGTAAAAATGAGTTCGAAGCGCTTAATACCGAGTTGTTGGGATTAAGTATCGATAGCATTCATGCCCACTTGGGTTGGGTGAATAACGTAAGACAAAACACTGGTGTCTACTTCGATTTTCCAATTATAGCCGACTTGGACATGAAAGTTTCGAAGCTATATGGGATGCTTCAGCCCAACGAAAGCGAAACTGCTGCTGTAAGAGCCGTATTTTTTATCGACCCAGCAAAAAAGATTCGCCTCATAATGTATTACCCGCTTAATGTGGGGCGTAACATGGACGAAATTCTAAGAGTGCTAAAGGGCATGCAAGTAGCTGATAAGTTTAAGGTTGCTTTGCCACTAGACTGGAAACCGGGTGATAAGGTAATTCTTCCTGCACCACGAACGCTAGATGAAATGAATCAGCGCATTGCAGATACTACGCTTGAAAAAGTAGATTTTTATCTTGCAAAAAAAGAGATTCAGCTGTAACGTTTGTTGTGATTGATATACGCAAAGGTGGTTCGTTTGAATCACCTTTGTTTTTTCGTAAACTTTAACTTTTCCATACCCTTTTTCGTTATACCTTCGCTTATGTAACTGAACTCTCTTTCCAATCCTTTTATGGCAATAAAAAGCAAACCGGTTTTAGTGTTTATCTCTGTCTTTATCTGGTTTTTGCCCATTCAGGCACAAACTATTGATTCGTTGAATGCCACCTTTCAGGTGGGGGAGACATTGCGCTATAATTTATCCTATGGTTTTCTCGATGTGGGTACAGCAACCCTACGGGTTTATCTTGGCAATAATGGGGATAGTCCTGCTTACTATGTGCGAGCCGAAGCGAAAACAAATCCGGTTTCGGGCAAGCTCTTTAATATTTTTGATGTTTATGAAAGCTATATCGACATTACAACTGGCTTGCCCATAAAGGCCATACGTGATATTGCCGAGAATCGTTACCGCTACTACAACGAAGTGGTGTTTATGCGTAATACCAAAGAGGTGTTTAGTAGCAAAACCGGTGTGCATGCTGTTCCCGATTCGGTGCTCGATATTCTTTCGGCATTTTATTATGCACGGCGCTTTAGCATGACTAAAGTAAAAGAAAATCAGAAAGTTGGCTTTGTTACTTATTTTCCCGATGAAGTTTTTCATTTCGATATGATTTACAAAGGGCTCGAAATGGTAAAGAGTCATTTTGGCTGGGTGGAGTGCCAAAAATTTGTTCCTATTGTTGAAACTGGAAGGCTATTTCGTAAGAAGGATGCAGTGGTTATATATATTACCAACGATAACAACCGCCTTCCCATAAAGATTGAGATGCGAATGATTTTTAGTAGCGTTGAGATAGAACTTACCGAGTTTTATGGTATCGTAAACTCCCTACCGGTATATCGAAGTAAGCGAAAACCTAATAGCGAAAAGAATATGCCTGTTTTCCTTCGAAGTTCTGAAGATGTTGGCAAGTTAAGCGATTAAGTGTTCTTGTCGTCCAAAGGGCAACGATGGTTATCTAGGTTTCTTTATTATCACTGTAATAGAACCCTCTAGTAGCGACTTAAACTTTTCAGCATCGGCCGAAGTTCCTTCGTACATTCCATAGTGAATAGGGATTGCAATGCTGGCTTTAACATCTTTAGCCGATTCAGCAGCCTCTTCCACCGAATTCATGGTATAGGTTTGTCCAAGGGGGAGAAGGATAATATCGGCATTGATGCTTTTCATTTCCGGTATTCGTTCGGTATCGCCTGTGTGGTATAGTTTGACTCCATCAAGGTTTAAGATATACCCAACAAAGTTTTTATCTCTACCATGAAACTTAGTCTTCACCACATTGTAGGCAGGTACAGCTTCAATGGCAATACCATCAACCGTTTGTTTGAATCCGGGGATTACGCCAATTTTTGCTTTCGCAGGAAGGTCTTTAACCTCATCGAGACACTCGATGGGGGCAATAAGGGTGGTTTTACTAGTTACTACCTTTTTTATATCATCAATAGACCAGTGATCGCTGTGCGAATGCGTTATGAGCACAATGTCGGCACTGTCGCTTTTAGTCAATTTATATGGGTCAATGTAGATCGTCTTCCCTTGGCATATTACTTTAACTGCGGCTTGACCAAGCCATTCCATATTGTTGGCTACTAGTTCTACCTTTGGGTCTACCTGCTTCATAGCAACGGCGTTTATGAGAAGTGTTAGTAACAGAATCGGATACATATTTTTGTTTGCAAGTTAAATGAATTCTATCTGCAAAAAAAAGAAATTGGTAGGTAAAGTTGTGCATGAAGTGTATAGCAAATGACTTTTGCAGGAAAGAATAACGCAGGAAAGCCATTGGGAAATAAAAAAATGATAGATTTGAAGAAGAGGGATTTTCTATGGCTACATTTATTATACCGGACATACATGGCTGCATAAAAACGCTTAGATGCTTAATTGAAGAGCATGTAAGGCCAGTATATAATGATACATTAGTGTTTCTTGGGGATTATATCGATCGTGGTCCGCATTCAGCTGCCACTGTATCCTACTTAATTGAACTTAAGCAAAAGGGGTATGGTGTGGTGCCCATTCGAGGTAACCATGAACAAATGCTTCTGAACGCATTATACAACCCCAAAAGTGCGGAATTGTGGATGCGCAGCGGTGGCAGTTCTACGCTGGCAAGCTATCCTTCTTGGACCAATGAGGAGGGGCATTCCATTGACGAATTTATCCCCGAGGAGCACATTGCCTTTTTGCTGAGCATGCCCAACTATCTTAAACTTAACGACTCTGTCTATGCTGTTCACGGTGGAATTGTATTCCCAATTACCGAGAGTGATGATTCGTTGCAACGAATGCTCTGGCTTCGACCATGGGAGTGCGAGGACTCCATTCCGTTGGGCGCTACTGTAATTCATGGACATACCCCTGTTCCGCTAAAGGTGGTTCAATTGCAAGTTGAACAGTTTGGCCTATTGGTAAATCTAGATGCAGGGTGTGTTTTTGCAGGGAGGGAACACGGCTTGGGCTATCTTACTTGCCTGAATCTAGAAAGCCGAGATTTGCACTACTGTCCTAACCTTGATGCATAAATTTTCTCAGTGGATTAGTTTTGCTTCTCACCCATCCATATTACTATGCAGTAAATATGGGTTGCAAGTGAAGCAATAGCTGCTACAGAATAGGTGTGTGCTGCCCACTTTAAGGTGTCGTAGGCTTTCTCTTGGGTTGCAGGGGTTTTGATTACTGAACTTTTAAGCCAAACCAAGGCCCGATGACTAGCATCAACTTCAACGGGAAGCGTAATTAATGTAGACTAGCGTGGTATATCATTCCAAATTATTACTAAAATCGCACAAATGAAGACAAGTTGGCCTAGTTGTCGTTGAACAATTCAGCCCCATTTCGCTAACTCATATTTGGCATTAATAGCAGAAGGAGGTATCTTTGCTTTAGTCTTATCTAAATCAGAATTATGAGTAAGAAATCTTTAATTTATGTAGTAGTTTTCGCTTCGCTAATAGCGGCTGCCTTTTTTATTTATTCTTCGGTGAAGCGGTCAAGCACTCCGTTACCGTTATCCATTTCTGCCGATTCGGTAGTATTAAAAAGAGGTTGTGTTTCTGCCGATTCGTCCTGTCTTTACATTAGCTTTCAGTTTCCGGTGGTTAAAGGAGTTTCTAATCAAACTATATCTATGTTTCTTTATACCGATTATTTACAAGCTATTGGCGATAGCAGTAAGGTCGAGTTTAGTGGAACTATTCATGATTACCTAAAGCGGATAACTCTCCAATACGATAGTCTATTTACCGAATATCAAAGTGCATTTCCTGATGGAGCTGTAAATACATGGTATCTGAAAGCTCGGTTCGATACCTTGTATGTCAACAGTAATTTGCTCTGCCTCGAGTATTACACCGAAAATTACATGGGTGGTGCTCATGGAAATTACAGCTACCATTACTTTAATTTCAATCCACTTATGGGGAAATTAGTTTCTCTTTCCGATGTATTCTCGGATATGGGCGTGTTTCTAGAGAAGGCAGAGGATGCTTTTCGCAAGCATTTTAAACTATCGCAGGGAACGAGTTTAGCCGATTACTGGTTTCCAAACTCAAAGTTTCAACTGCCTGCCGAATTTGGATTCTCGAAGGAGGGAGTAGTGCTCCATTACAATGTTTATGAAATTGGGCCCTATTCCGATGGCGACATTGTGTTTACTGTTCCTTATGCTGAAATAGAGCCGATATTAATGCCCGAGTTTACATTTTTAGTTAAACCTTAACACCAAGAATCAAAACGTCATCTACCTGGATATTGTTTCCCTTCCATGCATCGAAAGAACATTCAAGAATGTTCTTTTGCTGTTCAAGGGGTTTGTCTCCAATTTGAAGTAACAAGTTTTTTAACCCTTTCATTCGAAATTTCTTTCCATCCGGTCCACCAAATTGATCAGCAAAACCATCGGTTGCGAGGTATATGCAATCACTTGGTCCTATGCTCAATGTATGAGTGGTGAAGGGACTCATGTTATAGTAAAATCCGACGGGCATTTTATCTCCCGCAATTTCAATAAGTTCCGATTTTCGAACGACGAAAAGGGAGGAATTGGCACCGCTATAAAGTATCTTCTTTCTGGCATGGTCGATAAATAAAAGAGACATATCCATCCCATCATTGTTGATAGGGTCGGACACATTCTGATGAAGAGCCGAAATGATTTTTGCTCTAAGTGAGTTTAGTATTTCGTGAGGCTCAATTTTATTCTTGTCACTAAAGATTTCGTTTAGGAAGGATATTCCCAAGAGGCTCATAAAGGCTCCTGGAACGCCATGGCCAGTGCAATCGGCTACCGCAAATACCGAATAATTTTCTATTTCTCGAATCCAGTAAAAATCACCGCTCACAATATCCTTTGGACGGAATAGAGTGAAATTGTTCGGCGTATAAATTTTACTTAATTCTTTCGACTCTAGAATGGCGCTTTGTATCCTATAGGCATATCGGATACTGTTGGTCATTTCCTCTTTCTGATGCTGAATTTGATTCTTTTGCTCCTTGGCTAAGTCACGTTGTTTCTTGAGTTGTTCTGTTTTTATTGCTACTTCATTCATCGTTTTGTTAAGAATTGCATTTTTCTCTACCACTTCCGTCTGTTTTGTTTTTAGCAGAAAATGTTCTTTGTTATTCGATCGGTAACGTTTCAAGAGCAGTAATGAAAAAATTATAAGTGAAAGGAAAGAAATTGCCAAAAAGAAGCCAATATAGTATTGCATTTTAAGGCGCGACTCCTGAACTGTTCTCAACTTGCTTAGTACTTCAATCTCTTTTCCTTTTTTTTCTGATTCATATTTACCCTGAATTTCTCCAATTATCTTATCCTTATTAGTAGAGAAAACTGATTCCTTGAGAGTTGTGTATTTAATATAGAATTCAAGCGCCTTGTTCGAATTTCCCTCTTTCTGGTTTATTTTGTAGGAGAGGCTGTACCATTCCATCCGTAAGTCGGGTGTGTTTACACTCTCCACAGTGCTTTTGTTCTTCTTTAGAATTTCTTTGGCCGTATTTATAGCATTGTTCTCAATGTATCCACGAGCAAGGTTGTTTAGCGTGTTAGCTTCGCCCCACCTGTCATTCTTTAATCGGGATTGGATCAGCGCTTCGTTAAAGTAATCTACAGCCTTATTGTAGAGTTTTAGTTCTAAGCAAACCAATCCAATGTTAGTGGAGGTGCTGCCAAGGCTTCCTGTTTCTCCTAACTTTTTCTTAATTTCGTATGCTTTTTCCAAGTTTTCTAAGCTGAGAACATTGTGACCCATTTTATAATAGGTGCCACCTAGGTTATTCAGAACTTTGGATAAACCAAATTGATCATTCTCCTGTTCATATAGCTTTAACGCATGATTAAGGTAGTTGATGGCATTTTCGTAGTTGCCAGTCTGCATGAATAAGAGGCCAAGCGCGTTGTTGAGATAAGCTATGTTTTTGGTGGTTTTTTTCTCTTCAGAAATAGTTAATGCCTCAATGTTACATTTAATCGCTTCATCATATTTGTTCATCTTACGAAGAGCGTACCCTTTTCGCTTATAACTTACGGCAAGAGGTAATGAATCATTTAATGCTAAAAAAAAAGAGTGACTACTCTCAATCAAATCAAATCCCTCTTTCATTTTTCCTTTGGAAATATAGGCTACTCCACGGATTTGGTTTGCATAGGCGGTTATTAATTCGGTGGCCATTCCTTTCGATGGATAGTTCGAAATTTCGGCAATTACCATCAAGCCACTATCAGGATCTGTTTCAGCCAAACTATCAGCAACCTCAATTAGGCTGATAACCTTTTTATATTTATCATCTCCAAGTATCTTATTCTGGATAGAAGATGGTGTCTGGGTACATGATAGAACTATACCTGACAAAACCAATAACTGAATTCCTTTGGTTATTATTTGCATGGGATTGTTCTTTCGTCTTATTTAACAAGTGCTACGGTATTTGTCCTACCCAAAAATATAACAAAATATAGGATAATCTCCATTTTATGAATGGTATTTCGCGCAATTCTTTGAATTATCGAGTTGAAAATTATTTGTATGTATGCACCGCTACCTGTTTTCCTGAAGATGAGTTCTTTTATTCCTACACTGGAGATCTACTTGTGTTTAGCGTATCATACGTGTTTCGATACAATTCGATGCATTAAGTGAGATTTGTCATCTTTTCGGCTTTTTTTTATGTCTTTTGTTGTTTTCAGTTTCGGAATGTCATATATTAATTTCGTCAAAGCGACCTCCTTTTTTCGAGGAATAAACTGTTTTATATAGAAATCATAACTGAAATAATTATGCCTAATATACGATCCGTAAAGAAGGATATCAATGCGCTGGTTGAAAACGCAATTTTAGAGTGCTATGCTACTCTCAATTACTCCAACTCTTTCTACTATGAGAAGATTTATGAAATTCTGCTGGAAATAAAGGAGTTAAGATCAGAATATCTTTTTAAGGTAAATCATTGCCCCAAGAACTTAAACCCCAAGGAAAAGCGCGTGTTTTATAGAAATTTGATGCATGAGTTAATGGAGAAAACCATCGGCCTGGTGGATTATCTATCGAGTGCCGAATCCTAAAAGTAGCGAGTCGAGTGGTTCTTCATCTCTTTGGCAAGTAGTTTTGCCTTCCCATCGGTTAGTTTATCCAGTAAAGCCCAGAATTTTGGACCGTGATTTTTTTGCTTTATATGGCAAAGTTCGTGGATAATAACATATTGAATGAGGTGGTCAGGTAAAAGCATCAGATAGATACTGAAATTTAAATTATTCTGTGCAGAACAACTTCCCCAGCGCGACTTCACTTTTTTAATGCTTATGTTTTTAAAAGGGAGATTGGTCTCTTTTGAAATGGCCAATGCAAGAGGTGGAATAATTGTTTTTGCCTCGAGGGTTAATGTTTTTTCAACCGCTGTTCGCACAAAGTCTTGAAATTCGGAATGGAGTATGTCTATAGACTCAGGATATCGAATAGTCAGTGAATCTGCATCTATTGATACTGCCATGCGGGTTCTTGATTCCGGTATTAGAACAAGTCTGTGCGATTTCGTGAAAAATTCAGTTTCGGGTGAAAAGATTGTTTTCTTTTCAATTTTGTGGGTGATCGTAATTATCGACTTCTTTACCCAGTCGGATTTTCTCTCCAAAAAAGCTAAGCCTTCCGCCGTAGCAACTGCGTAGGGTATTGTGAGTATTACTCTTTTCTTTATATCAATACGTATGGATAGGCGACGTAATCCGGTTCGTTTTCGAATAATTACTGGTCCAAGTTCTGGATGGTCAAAAACTTTATCCACAAAAAAAGGCTGATGGAAAAAATCAGCCCTCAAATTTAGCAAAAAACTACCGCTTAGCGCGACAATATCCACCCTTCGCCATTTTTCTTCATATATCCTTGAAGTGAGAGTTTGGCCTCATCCTTGGTTTTGTGGCCACTAATGACAACGGAGTAGATCTCATTCTTGCGCACAATAATTATTGGCTGATAACCCTGTTCCGTTAGTTTTTTTAGCTGATTGGTTGCATTTTCCTTGATTGTAAAACTACCCACTACTACTAAAAATTTATTCTCGGGTATGTCAATAATCGGTTTTACATATTTTGGACCTGGCAATTCTGATGTCACAGTTACTGTGTCGCGATTGGCTTTTGCTATTAGGGCAGTCGTCGAATCAGCAGATTTAAAAGTGTCGACAATCGCTTTGCTTTGCTGCGTCGAACTAAATATACTTACTATAGTGTCGTACTGCCATATAACTAATAGTAGCATTACAATTAATCCGGTAATAAGAAGCCAGTAACCTTTGCGACCCTTGCTGTTTGTGCTTTTCTTGTTCGTTGGTTTTGCCATAGTGGTATGAATGGACTCACTCTTTTGGGGTTTCAATTCTTCTTTTTGTTTAGGAGGAATGGGTGTAACCTTTCCCTTTTTTACAGTGGGAATTGGTTTGATTGGAGTTTTTGTTGGTTGCTTAGGTTCCTCCGCGGCCGAAGGTTCAGGTTTTTTTACCTCTTCAAATTTAGCGGGCGTTACAGCGCTAGCCTCAGTATTTATTACAGGCTTGGTTTCTTCTTTCTCTTCTGGGCGAGAAACAACTACAGATTTCGCATCAACTATATCAACCGTATTCTTTCTATTCTCCTTAATTACAGATGTAGAATTGGTTAGCTCGAGTTGGAACTGAACATTACCACGGGCATCTTGATAGAAATAACCGAGTTTAGGCAGTTCTACCTGCGCTCCTTTTTCCAGCTGCAACTTCAGCGAATCTACATATTCCTTAACTTTCAAAGTTGCATCGGCCTTGGTAAGGCCCTCTTTCTCGGATAAAAAAGCCTCTACTAAGCCATCATTGTAGCGAAGGAATGGGCTGAAGGAGGTATTGTTAATGCTGCGGTCATCGCCAGTATCCTTTACCAGAAAAGCACCGAAATCAGGAATTATTACCCGGTTGTGTTTTTCTAGCAATTCTCTGAAATAGTTTCCTAGCATAGTTTAAATTTTATGTCAAATGTTAACTTGTTCTCTTTGTGCTGTTAATGCTCAGGCTTAATGCTCAAATGGATTTTGTTAGATTACAAATACTTTCCACTACGCGTGCTATTTTTTCAATAGAGTATGGTTTTGTAATTAGCTCGTCAAACCCAGCATCTTCAAAATCTGAAAAAAAGTTTTGTGGATTGTGGGCAGTCAATGCAATAATTGGAATTTTATTAATCGGCGAAGGTAACTTCTCGCGGATGTATCTTGTTGTTTCTAGACCATTCATTACTGGCATCTCAATATCCATGAAAATTGCATCGAATTTTTCCTTTGATAGCAACTCAATGGCTTTTTTACCGTTATCGGCTTGTGCATAAGTTGCAGGGATTTTCTTGAGAATTTCGGTTAAGAGAAGCCGATTTACAAAAATATCGTCAACAACGAGGATATGGTAGGTCATATGGGAAGTGTTTTTATCCTAGTTTGCTTAGTGTTTCAACAATCGAGAGGCTTAATATTGAGATACTTTTGCCTTGCACATCAATAATTTTATCGTTTTTAAATTCGGTAAGTGTCCGGATTAGACTCTCCTTGGTTGTGCCCGCTATTTCGGCCAATTCCTGCCTTGAAAGAGGGAGATGAAAAGTATTGCTATTATAAATGTGTTTGGAAAGGTAGAGTAGTATATCTGCAAGTTTTCCAGGCAGTTGCTTATAGGTTAGGGCTGCTATACGTTCAGTGAGAAATTGGTTCTCTCGTGCTATTTCCTGAAGTATCAGTTGTGCAAAAGGTTGGTTCTGGTTAATTAATTTTTTAAAAAGGTGAAGGTCAATGAAATATATAGTCGTGGGCGCTAGGGCTGTATAGGAGCATTGGTATGGCTCATTAATCAGGTGCATGTCTAGACCAAGTAAGGAACCGCCTTTGCATAGTTTAATAATTATAGATTTACCAACCCTTGTTTCAATATGCATCTTAACGATTCCCTCAATCAAAAGCAAAACGTGAGAGGTTTGAGCATTTTGCTTCACTATTATCTCATTTTTCCCATAGGTTGCTTTAGTTGTACTCTTGCTTAGCTCATCAATCTGTTGAGGTGTTAGGCTTTGTAGCCACTCGTTTTTAACTTCTAGGACTTGAAACATCTAGCGGAGGAGTTTAAGACAGTTGAAAAATACGATTTTAAAATGAAACACCCAATGATTTGTTGATTTATATCATTTTAATTTGTTAGAAACTACACTTCCATTTTGCGAACAATGGTTAATTTGGCAGAAATAATATTTAAACGACTTACTGTGTCAAAAAGCATATTAGTAATTGATGATTCTATAACTAATCTCGTTCTGCTGGAAGCGGTTATGGAAGAGGAGGGATATAAAACTATTCTTGCTACTGGGGTGACCGAAGGACTGAAAATAATGAGGTCTCAAATGCCTGCATTGGTTTTGTTGGATCTTTTAATGCCCAAAAATTCAGGAATTGATTTTCTGGAGGCCATTGCTAATGATAAACAAATTAAGGATATCCCTGTTTTTGTAATTACAGCCGCAGTGCAAGAGGAGTATCAACATAAAGTTATTGAATTGGGGGCTAAGGAGTTTTTCACTAAGCCTATCGATCTGAAAAAACTTATTACTAGAGTTAAAACCATAATTTAACGTTCAATACTCTTTTGCCGTGCAAGAAGGTATAAATGACCATTTCTCTGTCACTGAAATTGCGGGAATATTTCAGCAAATAGATGCTCGTATTCTGCAATTACACGAGTGTTCTAAGGAAGATTTCAGCTTATTAACGCGAGATTTCAAACTGTTCTATAAGCAATCAAAGGAGTTGGAATCTAATGCTAATTCTCTATTTAGCCTAGTGTCAGGAACTGAAAGTTCCATATTACTGCAGCAACTCAATAGTTTTTATCAGCAACTTGAAACCAACCAGAAAATCTTAGGCCAATTTTCGCGGGACACATTGTCGACCTTTGAATCGATCCTTACCATGCTGGATGGGCTATTCTTTCCCCTTCGAAACCTTTCTCAAAACCTCATGACTGTAAAGTTCTTGATTGCAAATCAACAACTTAATAGCATGTGCGAAAACAGTATAGTCGACTTAACTTCAACAGAATCGACCAACGTATCACGAGTTTTTTCCGACATTAAGCAAGCTTGCATTACTTCTGCTCGATTAATCGCAAACTATAAACAGGAACTTGCAAAGGCTGATTCCTTATTCGAAGATGGAACCAATGCTCAATTAGAGGCCGTTGATGAAATATTGGAAAAGGTACACACCTCTATTATTCTTTATGGAGAGAAGTATGAGGGAGCACAAGGAATGCTCAATCAACTTTCGCGCAAAACAGAAGATACTACGAGTAGTATCGCTGAAATTATAACTAAGTTGCAGTTTCAGGACATCATTCGGCAGAAAATGGAGCATATTCAAGCTTCACATCGGGGAATTATGGAGGAGCTTAATACAATATCCAACAACCAGCTGCACGAAAACGGGGATTCTATTTATGGGAAAATAAAGGATATTGCCTCTCTTCAGGCCGCTCAACTGATTCATGCCAATAAAGAACATCAGGGCGCAATCGAATCCATTACTGAGAATTTTATCACAATAGGGGATACCTTGACCGACATCTCTTCGATGTGTCGTAACTTTACTCTCGAAACAACTGAAACTGAGGAGACCCATTTTCTGCTGCTTACCAAAAAACTAGAAAAAAGTTCGTCCGTAATTCATGAGTCAATTGCCTTCACAGAGCGGTTGGTTGCACAAGTTAAGACACTTGAATCCATAGTCCTTGAGTTACTTCCAATTATATCGAACCTTCCCGATCTTATGACAATATTGCGATCAAAACTGATCGGTAGTGGAAGAGATACTGCTTCTAATCAAAAAACTACAACACAAATAAAAGAATTAGTTTCGGGTATTGACTCCTATAATCAAAATGTCGTAACTTCCCATGCAAACATAAGCGTGAAAGTGTTGGAACTCGATCAGATTATTTCTAGAGTTCAGCTGGGCAGGAGTATAGATGGATCATTTTTACAGTTGGCTTCCGATCTCAAACTTATTGTACAACAGTTAAAACTTAAGAGTAAAGAGGTTTACAGTTTGCTGGAGCGAAATCAAAAGTTAGGCAATGAAGTGAAAACGAACATAAAAAAATCGATTCACGAAGTTAAGTATTACGATTTTTTTGAAACGGCAATCATTGAAATAACTGGTGAATTAAATGAAATCAGCAAAAAGGTAGCAACTTCAAGGGATTCGACGAGTTTTACCGCAGAACATTTACGCAACATCAAAAAATCCTACACCATGGATAGCGAACATAAAATTCACGATAAGATCGTTAGCCAGGAAATGAGTAATGAGGATATTGACACTGAAACAGATAATTCTGAAGTGGAGTTTTTTTAAGTATTTTGAATCATGGAGCGAGAAAACGTCATAAGTATTCATATTTGGTTTGTCGATTATACACCCGGTGAGGCTTGGATGAATGAAACGTAAACACGCCAAAACTCTTTAGGGAATAAGAACAAAACAAATTAACTAATAAGCATTTTCATGAAAAAAGCTACTTATAAATTTTTACCCCCTCAGGGCAATGATGAAAATCGACTAACGGTGGTTTTAGGTGGTGAACTTACCATTAATACAATTGCCGAGTTTGTGGAAAACATGAAAAAGCCAATAGGTGAATACGATAACTTTCATCTGAAGTTAACTGGTGTGGATACAATTGATTTGGCTTTTCTTCAGGTTATCCACTCTTTTTGCTTTTCAGCGAGGGATATGGGTAAAAATGTGAAATTAACTGCTTCCTTAAACGCAGAGACCATTCTACTGCTTAAGAATAGTGGTGTATATAATATTTTGGTGTCTGAAATAAATTAAAGATAATTCCGAGGAAAGTATGGCTAAAATAATATTGATTGTCGACGATTCTGAAAGTATACGTGAAGTCGTAAGTTTTACGCTGGAAAATGAAGGTTATAAAGTCTTAATTGCTGTGGACGGAAAAGATGCTTTTAGATTCTTGGACGGCTCTTCAATTGATTTGATTATTACCGATTTGCACATGCCAAACATGGACGGTATTGAACTTATAAAGGCAGTGCGCGGTATGGAGGCCTATCAGCGTATTCCAATCTTATTCTTAACCACTGAATCGCAGGCCGCGAAAAAGATGGAAGCAAAGGATGCTGGTGCCACGGGATGGATTATCAAGCCTTTTGTACCAGCAAAGCTTATTGCGGCACTTAATAAAGTCTTGCGCTAATGGACAACTTTAAAAAGAAATTCATAGAGGAGGCTATTGACCTAATTAATAGTTTAGAAAAGGCGCTCCTTACCTTAGAGGATAATCCGGAAGATAGTTCGATTATTCAACAAGTATTTCGCATTATGCATACTCTTAAGGGGAATAGTTCCATGTTTGGTTTTACCAAAATGGATCAATTTACACACGAGTTGGAGACCCTTTATGATAATATTCGCAATGGAAAAGTCAAAGTAAATCGTGCAATTCTCGATGTTACCCTGGATTCGGTTGATCACCTCAAAGTACTTCTTGAAGAGGATACTGACAATAGTGTCGAAACCCTTGCTCATCACACAGAATTACTCGGCAGAATTGCAACGCTTATTTCCTCATCTCCTTTGCAGACTGAGAAGATCGCTTTGCCTGAGAAAAAAAAGGAGATTGCAGGGGGAATACATACCTACTATATCTATTTTGAACCCAACGAAGATATCTTTCAGAATGGGACAAACCCGTTGTATTTAATCGATGAGTTGCACTCGTTGGGACAAGCCAAGGCATTTGCCCACCTTAACCGTGTCCCATCCTTTGATACTATTAAACGAGAAGTCTGTTATGCCTATTGGGAAGTAATACTCTCTACATCCCACGATGTAAATGCAATCAGCGATGTATTTATTTTCGTGGAGGATGAGTGTATTTTGGATATTAGCCAAATTGCTGATAAAAATCTGCTTGCCGATGATTTATTTGTTGCTGAGATTACCCGAATCTCCGATGAACAGAATGATATAGGAATTGCTGAAGTTCAACGGCTAGCCTCGAAGGTGAAAACAATTCAAATAAAGGATGATCTGGCTAATGTTATTCGGGGAAAGGCAAAAACAAAGGAGGCTTTAATCTCGAGCATCCGCGTTTCTGCTGATAAACTGGATCAACTGATGAACCTTGTTAGCGAATTGGTTACAACCCAAGCACGCTTGACACTTTTTTCGGAACAGAATTCAGTACCAGGCCTTCCTGCCATTGCCGAAAATGTTCAGAAACTCTCCCGACAACTGAGGGATAATGCTTTCAGTATTGTACTTATTCCTATAGAAAATATGCTCACTCGCTTTCAGCGCCTTGTGAGAGATCTATCGAAGGAACTTGGAAAGGATGTTGTTTTTTTGGCAGAGGGGGCCGAAACAGAATTGGACAAAACCATTGTGGAAGGTCTTACCGATCCTTTGATGCACATACTACGCAATAGTCTGGATCACGGAATTGAGGATGCCGAGCTTCGTCAAAAGCTAGGTAAACCAAAACAAGGAAAGATTGTTCTGAAAGCATTTTATTCAGGCGCAAATGTTCATATCCAAATCCACGATGATGGTGCCGGTATAGATTTAGAAATGATTCGCCAAAAAGCACTTTCACTAAACCTGATAAGTCCCGATAAAAAACTTACTCCAAAGGAAATATACGACTTGATCTTCTTGCCCGGTTTTACAACCGCAAAGAAGGTAACGGACGTTTCTGGTAGGGGAGTGGGCATGGACGTTGTCAGGCGTAAAATTGCCGATATCCGCGGTGAGGTTGAGATAGACTCTGAAGTAGGGGTAGGTACTACCATTACTATCAAATTGCCACTCACACTCTCCATAATTGATGGACTACTGGTGAGCATTAATGAAGTATTCTATGTTATTCCGCTTACCGTAGTCGACAAAATATTTGCTGTTGATCATCATGCCCTGGTGGATACCTTCAATAATGTTATTGTTCTGGATGGGGTTCAAGTTCCATTTTTCTATCTGCGTAAAGAGTTTGGTGAGCCAATCAATGATGTTTCCCATGAAGAGGTTGTTGTTGTGAAATATGAAGAAAAGCGGGTTGGCTTAGCGGTCGATTCGGTTATTGGAGAATACCAAGCCGTGCTAAAGCCTCTTGGCCGCTACTTCAAAGCACAAGAGATGATTTCTGGAGCTACTATACTTGGCGATGGAACCGTTGCCTTAGTAATGGATACAAATAAAATGATTAAGAGCTTCCTTTCTAGTCTCGACGAATAGGTTAAGTGTAAAGTTTCACCACATTGTTAATGGAATTAATCCTCCTCCCTTTTCTCATGGAGCGTAGCGGAATGAGAAAAGGGAGGAGGATTTGGTTCCGAAATGATAACTTGCTTAATTTTGTAATCACTAAAAAACAAAAATATGAAGCAAGAGTATCATTCAAACGCCACGACGAATTTACACATGCGTTTGGATATAAACAAAAGTAATTTGACAAATTTGATGCTTGCCAACAAATTTGGAATCTCTGAGCCAACAGTTAGCAAATGGAAGAACAGAGCAATTTTTGAAGACAAAAGTTCAAGACCGCATACTATCCATTATGCAC